>PEUR01000202.1 GCA_002780675.1 Gallionellales bacterium CG03_land_8_20_14_0_80_55_15
GGAAATGCCACAACCCGCCGACATGGAACAATGGGTCAACGATGCCCAACTGAATAGCCCGCAACTCAGCTTAGCCCAGGCTGGTGCGCAACTGGCGGAAAAAGAAGTGGCGAAGAATCGCGGCGGGCATTACCCCACCGTGGATTTGGTGGCGAATTATTCCCAAAATAACGCCAGCGGCGGCAGTTTCGGTGTGGGCAGCGACAGCACCAACAAGAGCGTAGGCGTACAACTCAACCTGCCGATTTTTCAGGGGGGGGCAATCAATTCCAAGTGGCGCGAAGCCGAGGCCAACCGCGAGCGCGCCAGCCAGGAGCTGGAAAATGCCCGTCGCAGCGTCGCTCTGCAAACCCGTCAGGCTTACCTCGGCGTGGTGAGCGGCATCGCCCAGGTCAAGGCCTTGCAACAGGCGCTCACTTCCAGTAGCAGTCTGCTGGAGGCCAGCAAACTGGGGCAGGAAGTCGGTGTGCGCACCAATCTGGACGTGCTCAATGCCCAGCAACAACTCTACTCGACCCGCCGCGATTTATATCAGGCCGAATACAACTACCTGCTCAGTCAACTGCGCCTGAAAGCGGCTGTCGGTACGTTGGGTGAAGCAGATTTGAGCAAGGTCAATCAGGCGCTCGACTGAGTTGCATCAGCCCATTTCCCCGGCATCGGCTTGACATGCCTTTCTTGAGGCTGGTTTAATGCGCGTTCATCAGATGAACGCGCCCCATGATTATCCATCCCACCCGCTACGCGGCTTGCTTAAAATCCTGGCAGACAACCCCGCCCTTTGCTAACGAGATTGGGCGAAACGGCTGCCCAAGGGTTGGCAATTTTCGCAACAGCAACAACAAATTAGCATATGGTCGTAGCGTTTATGCAAATCAAACTGCGGGAATACCCGTGCTTGCAGGCGGAAATAGCGGAACTGAAGCGCGAAATGAAAACAAACGGAGGCTTGGAGAATAGCGATGAGTAATGGTCAGGTTCATGCAGTCATTCTCGCCGGCGGCACGGGCAGCCGCTTGTGGCCGCTGTCGCGCCAGCATTTGCCCAAGCAGTTTTTGACGCTGGACGGCGATGCTTCGTTGCTGCAAACCACCATCAACCGCCTGTCTCCGGTCATTGAGGCGGGTAATGTATTGATCGTTACACAGGAATCGTTCGCCAAAGGCGAGGCTTATCACGCGCTGCTGCCTTATCAGTCGTTGTTTGAGCCAGTCGGTCGCAACACGGCACCCGCGATTGCGCTGGCGGCGGCGCGCTTGATGGCAGAGGGCGCTGATCCCATCATGGTGGTGTTGCCGGCGGATCATGTCATCAAGGACGAAATACAGTTCCGCGAGCGACTGAAGATTGCCATCGCGGCGGCAGAACAGAACAAACTGGTCACCTTTGGCATCCGGCCGACCCGGCCTGACATCGGCTTTGGCTACATTAAAGCCCATGCAGTAGATACCTCCGATGTTTATGCCGTAGAGCGTTTTACCGAAAAACCTGATTTGGTCAGCGCCGAGCGATTCCTGGCGGAAGGTAATTACTTTTGGAATTCCGGTATGTTTGTCTGGCGCGCCTCGGTGATCATGGCCGAGATCGAGCAGCACTTGCCCGCCGTTTATCGGATCGTGCAAGACATCGTAGCCGAGAGTCGCGTTTCTGGAAATTTCCAGCGGGCGGTAGAAACTCACTTCGCCGCGATGCCCTCCATCTCCATTGATTACGGCGTGCTGGAAAAATCCAGCAATGTCTCCTTGATTCCCTGCGACATCGGTTGGAACGATGTCGGTAGCTGGCAAGCGCTGCATGAAATATCCGCCCAGGATGAAAATGGCAACGCTCTGCAAGGCAACATCATCGCGGTGGATTGTAAAAACAGCCTGATCCGCACCGAAAAACGGCTGGTGGCGGCAATCGGACTGGAAGACCTGTGTGTGGTTGAAACGGCCGATGCCATTCTCATTTCCAGGAGCGACCAAACCCAGCGGGTGCGCGAGGTGGTGGATGCCTTGCAGCTACGCGGGGCGTCCGAGCACGTCAATCATGTCAAAGTGAATCGTCCCTGGGGCAGTTATGCCGTTCTCGAAGAAGAAAAAAATACATTCAAAATCAAGCGGATAGAAGTTGTACCTGGTGCGCGCCTGAGTTTGCAAAGCCATTGTCAACGCTCCGAGCATTGGGTGGTGGTATCCGGCACGGCTACGGTCACCACGGGTGAAGAGGTATTCACCGTACACAAGAACCAGAGTACTTACATACCCATCGGTGCAAAACACCGCCTGGAGAATCGCGGCACGGAACCGCTGCACATTGTCGAAGTGCAGGTGGGCGACTATCTGGGTGAAGACGACATCAAACGTTATGAAGATAATTACGGCAGGAAAAAACAGGACTGAGACAAGTGTAGGACTGAGGACTGAGTGATGTCGCAGAAGGTGGAACGATTTGAGAATTTGATCGCTTGGCAAAAAGCACGTCAACTCACAGTTGAAATTTACCTGATTACCGCTCGTGGTGACTTCGCTAAAGACTTTGGTTTGCGCGATCAGATACGCCGTGCTGCTGTATCGGTGATGTCAAATATCGCTGAAGGCTTTGATAGAGGTTCCAGAGGCGAATTTCATCAGTTTCTGGTGATTGCAAAGGCATCCTGTGCCGAAGTGCGATCGCAACTTTATGTTGCACAAGATGTTGGATATATTACACAAGAAATTTTTATCAACTTGAAGAGTAGCGCTGACGAACTTTCACGTATTATCGGCGGTTTGAGAGCTGCTGTTCAAAAACAAAGAGACAAAAAATGAACCCATCAAAACCTCAGTCCTCGGACCTCAGTCCTAAGCAACTCAAAGTCGCTTTGATCACCGGCGTGACCGGGCAAGATGGCGCTTACCTGGCTGAATTGTTGCTGGGCAAGGGCTATGAAGTACACGGCATCAAGCGCCGTTCCTCGCTGTTTAACACCGACCGGATTGATCACCTGTATCAAGACCCGCATATTGATAATGCCAAATTCAAATTGCATTACGGCGACTTGACCGACTCTACCAATCTGATCCGAATTATCCAGCAGGTTCAGCCAGACGAAATTTATAACCTCGCGGCGATGAGCCATGTAGCGGTCTCATTCGAGACGCCTGAATACACCGCCAATGCCGATGGTATCGGCACGCTGCGTATCCTCGAAGCTATCCGCATTCTCGGCTTGGAAAAGAAAACCCGTTTTTATCAGGCATCCACCTCCGAGCTTTTTGGGCAGGTACAAGAAATCCCGCAAAAGGAAACCACCCCGTTCTATCCACGCAGCCCCTATGCCGTAGCCAAACTATATGCTTACTGGATTACCGTCAACTATCGTGAAGCTTACGGCATCTACGCCTGTAACGGCATTTTGTTCAATCACGAAAGCCCGGTTCGGGGTGAAACCTTTGTCACCCGCAAGATCACCCGTGCGCTGGCACGCATCAAACTCAACCTGCAAGATTCTTTATACCTTGGCAATATGGACTCCCTGCGTGACTGGGGACATGCTAAAGACTACGTCGAAATGCAATGGCTGATGTTGCAACAGGATCAGCCGGAAGACTTTGTGATTGCGACGGGCGTGCAATACAGCGTGCGCGATTTTGTCAATGCCGCCGCGAAAGAAATGGGCATCGAAATTCGCTGGGAAGGCAAGGGCATCGAAGAAAAAGGCTATGACGTTGCCAGCGGTAAATGCATCGTGCAAGTAGACCCACGCTACTTCCGTCCGACCGAAGTGGAAACCCTGCTGGGCGATCCGACTAAAGCCCATCAAAAGCTGGGCTGGAAACCTCAAATTACTTTCCATGAACTGGTTGCTGAAATGGTGCGCGAAGACCTCAAGAGTGCCGAACGCGACGAGCTGGTCAAGAAGCATGGCTATGCGGCGTTCGACTACAACGAATAAATCGTATCACCATGAATAAGAACATAAAAATCTATATCGCCGGACATCGCGGTCTGGCGGGTAGCGCGATTGTTCGCGAGTTACATCGCCTGGGTTACAGCAATCTGGTGACGCGCACCCACGCCGAGCTGGACCTTGAAGACGCGGCGGCGACGCTGGCGTTTTTCGAGCAGGAAAAGCCGGATCTGGTGTTTCTGGCTGCCGCCCGCGTCGGCGGCATTCATGCCAACAACACCTATCCGGTGGACTTTCTGATGAGCAATTTGCTCATCGAGGCCAATATCTGCCGTGCCGCACATGCGACCGATGTCGCCCGTCTGATCTTTCTGGGCAGCTCTTGTATCTACCCGCGCGACTGTCCTCAGCCGATCAAGGAGGAATACCTGCTCACCGGCTCGCTCGAAGCCACCAATCGCCCCTATGCGCTGGCGAAAATTGCCGGTATCGAGATGTGCTGGTCGTACAACCGCCAATACGGCACTAAATGGCTGGCGGCCATGCCGACCAATCTGTACGGTCCGGGCGACAGTTACGACCTGAGCAACTCTCATGTGTTGCCTGCGCTGATCCGCAAGATGCACGAGGCAAAAATGGCCAACGCCGCAGAGGTCGTGCTATGGGGAACCGGTACGCCGAAACGCGAATTTTTGTATGTGGACGATCTGGCGAATGCGCTGGTGTTTCTGGCGACGCTGGATGAGGCGCGTTATGACGTTTTGGTTGCTCCGTCGCAGTGTCCGCTGATCAACGTCGGTTCAGGCGAAGATTTGAGCATCCGTGAACTGGCTGAAACCGTCGCCGATGTGGTCGGTTTTAAGGGTAAATTTGTGCAGGACACCTCCAAGCCGGATGGTACGATGCGCAAGATCATGGATGTGTCCAAAATCCGCAACCTGGGCTGGAAGCACGAAATTAGTCTGTGTACTGGAATCGCTCATGCTTACGACGATTATTTAGACAGGAGCAAGGGATGAAAGCAGTTATTCTTGCAGGTGGTTTGGGGACGCGGATCAGCGAAGAAACGGCTACGCGTCCAAAGCCTATGGTGGAAATCGGTGGCAGGCCGATTTTATGGCACATCATGAAAAGTTATTCTGCGCACGGTATCAACGACTTCGTGGTGTGCTGCGGCTACAAGGGTTACGTCATCAAGGAATATTTTGCCAATTATTTTTTGCATATGTCGGATGTGACGTTCGACATGGTGCATAACAAAATGGAAGTGCATCAACGCCATGCCGAGCCATGGAGGGTAACGCTGGTGGACACGGGCGAGGATACCATGACGGGTGGTCGCTTGAAGCGAGTGGCCGAATACGTTAAAGATGAAGAGGTTTTTTGTTTGACCTATGGCGATGGCGTGAGCGACGTGAACATCACCGAGTTGATCGCTTTCCACAAGGCGCAAAACGTCAAGGCGACGCTGACCGCAACCTTGCCGCCAGGCCGTTTCGGTGCGCTCGACATGCAGGGCAACAAAGTCAATAGTTTCCGGGAAAAACCTCAGGGAGATGGCGCGATGATCAACGGCGGATTTTTTGTTTTGTCTCCGCAAGTTATTGATTATATTGAGAATGATAAAACAACTTGGGAGCGCGAACCCATGGAGAGGCTAGCTGAAGAAGGACAGTTGGCAGCGTTCCATCACCCCGGTTTCTGGCAGCCGATGGATACCTTGCGCGACAAG
>PEUR01000199.1 GCA_002780675.1 Gallionellales bacterium CG03_land_8_20_14_0_80_55_15
AAAACGCACGCTGATTCTGGTGCCGCGCGAAATGCCGTTCTCGGTGATCCATCTGGAAAATATGCTCACCCTCGCCCGCGCAGGCGCGGTCATCATGCCACCCAATCCCGGCTTTTATTATCAACCGGCCAGTGTGCAGGACATGGTGGATTTTGTCGTCGCCCGCATCCTCGACCATCTCGGCGTAAGCAATACGCTGTTGCCGAGGTGGGGAGCGGCGAATTCGCCGGTAAAGTAGGGGGGGACGAACCGCATTTCAGCACCACCCGCCCTGAAGGGCGGGTTTAAGGGTGCGTAGGTGAGGGGGTGCAAACCCCTCCCCGCCTAAATCCACCAGCCTGAAGGCTGGTGACAAATTGCTGCCTCGCACGAAGTGCTTGCCGCCGCATCCCTCACTGTAGTTTTATCAGCGCATATTCCAGGCTATCTGACAAGGCGAGCCAGCTGGCATCTATGATGTTGGTGCTGGCACCCACCGTGGTCCAGATGTGTCCGCCACCCTGGAAGGTGATGAGTACGCGGGTCAGCGCGGAGGTGCCGTTGGCGCTATCCAGGATGCGCACCTTGTAATCTATCAGGCGCACGGTTTTCAGCACGGGGTAAGCGGCTGACAGCGCGCCGCGCAGGGCGGTGGACAGGGCGTTGACTGGGCCGTTGCCTTCTGCGGCGACAAATTTAACTTCGCCTTCCACTTTGACCTTGACGGTTGCCTCCGATAGCAGGCCACGGCTCTGGCGGCGCTCTGTCATAACAAAATAATCAATCAATTCAAATGGTTGTGAGTATTTTAGGCGCAGGCGGTGCAGCATCAATTCCACGCTGGCTTCGGCGGCTTCAAAGGTGAAACCTTCGTGTTCCAGATGCTTGATGTGGTTAAGGACGCGCTGGGCTTCTTCGTTGCCGAGTGCGATGCCCAGTGCCTTGGCCTGAAACTGGATGTTGCCGCGACCGGATAATTCCGACACCACCGAACGCATCTGGTTGCCGACCAGTGCGGGGTCTATGTGCTGGTAGGTGTCGGCGGCCTTGAGCATCGCGGCGACATGGATGCCGCCCTTGTGCGCAAAGGCGCTGTGGCCGATGTAAGGCGCGTGGTTATAGTGCTTGAGGTTGACCACTTCCGCGACGAAGTGGGCGAGGGAGGTCAGTTCGCGCAACTGTTCCGGCGTGACCACCGGTCGGTTCATCTTGAGTTGCAAATTGGGGATGATGGTGGTCAGGTTGGCGTTGCCGACCCGTTCGCCATAGCCGTTGATCGTCCCTTGTACCTGGGTGCAGCCGCCGCGCACCGCCGCCAGCGAATTGGCGATGCCGCAACCGGTATCGTTATGGCAATGCACGCCCAGCGGGATTTTAATGTGTTGCGCTACGCAGCGCACGATGTCTTCAACTTCCCAGGGCAGCTTGCCACCATTGGTTTCGCACAGCACCAGCCAGTCGGCACCCGCTTCGGACGCTGCCCGCAAGGTCGCCAGCGCATACTCCCGATTGGCGACAAAACCATCGAAAAAATGCTCGGCATCAAAAATTACTTCGCGGCCTTGCGCTTTCATGTAAGCCACGCTGTCACGGATCATGGCGAGATTCTCTTCCAGCGTCGCGGCAAGCACGACCTTGACGTGATAATCCCAACTCTTGCCCACCATCGTGACCACGGGGGTTCCCGCTTCCAGCAAGGCTTGCAGGTTACTGTCCTGTGCGCAGGTCAGCTTTTTTTGGCGGGTGCGGCCGAAGGCGGCAAGCCTGGCAGCGCCTAAATCGAGCTGGGCGGCACGGGCGAAGAACTCGGCATCCTTGGGGTTGGAACCCGGCCAGCCACCTTCGATGTAATGAAAGCCGAAGTCGGCCAGACGTTTGGCGATGGACAGCTTATCGTCAACCGACAGGGAAATGTCTTCGCGTTGCGTGCCGTCACGCAGCGTGGTGTCATAGAGAAAAACGGGGTTCATGGTGTTGTCATCCTGAAAGCGGGATTCGTAGGGCGGGCGCAAATCACCCGATCAGACCTGCGATGGGGTTGTTGCGGATTCCTGGATCACTTCAAAGTCGTGTGACACGGCAGCCGTCGCGCCCAGCATGATGGAGGCGGAGCAGTATTTCTCGGCAGAAAGTTTAATGGCTTTTTCCACCACGGCCGGTTTGATGTCGTGTCCCTTGATGACGAAATGCAGGTGAATTTTGGTGAATACCCGGGGTTCGGTCTCGGCGCGTTCGGCTTCCAGTTCAACGTAGCAGTCGGTAACTAACTGACGGCTTTTTTTCAGGATGGTGATGACATCGAAGCTGGTGCAGCCGCCTGCGCCGATCAGCAGCATTTCCATCGGGCGCGGGCCCAAATTACGCCCGCCGGCGGCAGGTGCGCCATCCATCAGCACGGCGTGGTTGCTTTCGGTTTCGCCCAGGAAGGCGACTTGTTCTACCCATTTGACGCGAGCTTTCATGCTGGATTCCTTCTGTGACTTTATTGAGAAAGTGCTGATTTTGCCTGATACCACAGCAAACCGATGGCTTCATGGAAAAAATATTTGCTGTCGCGCACTGCCTCGGCGCACGGAATGAAGGCCAGCAGATCAATCTGGTAACGCGTCGTAAAGGCGGTCGGTGCTTCCACTACCTCAAAACCCGCAGCGCGGAAGGCGGCTGATGCGCGAAGCATATGCCAGGCGTGTGTCACCAGATAGATTTTATGGATGCCGGCCTTGTGTAATGTCAGGTATGAATTGCGCGCATTTTCCTGCGTGTTGTCGGAGGTGTCTTCAGTCCAGCGTACCGGAACCTGAAAGTCCTGTTCCAGTGCCACGCGCATTTGCTGTGCCTCCGCAACGTGATTGCCGAGAGGCTTGCCGCCAGAGACTAATATCGGCAACTGCCATTTACGCTGTAGTCGTGCGCCATAGCGCAGACGGGGCAGGACGAGTTCGCTGATGGTGTCTTGTCCGGCGTATTCCGGCGCGTGGAAATAGGTTCCGCCACCCAGGATGACGATAGCCGCCGGGTCAAGTGTAGATTTGCCTGACCGGGAGATGTCCAGCACGGAGGTGCGCGACTCCAATAAGTGCAAGCCGCCTTCAGCAATATAGGGGGTAGAAGCCAGCCAGAGCAGTGCGCAGGAAAGGGTCAGCAGCCATCGCGCCGTGCCGGGGTGGCGGCGCAGCAGTAATAAGCCTGACAACAGTACCAGCAAAAAACTCAGCGGGGGCAGCAGGAAGGCGGATATAAGGTTAGTCGTGAACCATGTCATCTAAAAAATCCACCGTGTTTGCAACGCCGTCATTTTATTACATTTCCAAGCGCAACAAGTCATGGATATAAAGGATGTGCGGGGCGGGATTTTTGGCCGCATACTTGCAATGTGCAACATCCTGTGAATATAGCAAAATTTAGTTTGACAGGATTGGATGGGATGAACTAGAATTCGCGCCCTTCGAGGTTTACACACTGAATTTTAGGAATACTGGCTATGAAAACATTTTCCGCCAAAGCGCACGAAGTCCAGCATGACTGGCTTCTGGTAGACGCTGCAGATCAAGTGCTGGGCCGTTTGGCTGCACAAATTGCTGCTCGTTTGCGTGGCAAGCATAAAGCGATTTACACCCCGCACGTTGATACTGGCGATTTCGTCGTAGTGGTCAATGCGGAAAAACTGCGCGTTACCGGCAATAAGGCACAAGACAAGCTGTACCATCGCCATACGGGTTATCCAGGCGGTTTGTACACAACAAATTTTACCAAGATGCAAGCCTCTCATCCGGCGCGTGTTCTGGAAAAAGCGGTTAAAGGCATGTTGCCAAAAGGCCCTCTGGGCTATGCGATGTTGCGCAAGATGAAAGTCTATGCAGGTGCTGCGCACCCGCATGAAGCACAGCAACCGAAACCTGTTAATTTGTTGAAGGCATAATCATGAGCGTTAGCTATAACTACGGAACAGGCCGCCGCAAGAGCGCGGTTGCACGTGTGTTCATCAAAGCCGGCAAGGGCGACATCGTTGTCAACGATAAGCCTATTGACGTGTTTTTCTCACGCGAAACAGGTCGTATGGTTGTGCGTCAGCCTTTGAATCTGACTGATACACTGGGTCAATTCGACATCATGGTGAACGTTTCAGGTGGCGGTGAATCCGGTCAAGCGGGTGCGGTTCGTCACGGTATTACGCGTGCTTTGATAGACTACAATGCAGATTTCAAGCCCGTCTTGAAGGCTGCCGGTTTGGTGACACGCGATGCGCGTGAAGTCGAACGTAAGAAAGTCGGTCTGCGTAAGGCTCGCCGCAGGAAACAATTCTCCAAGCGTTAATCGGTTGGAAGTATCGCAAAACCGCCTTCGGGCGGTTTTTGCTTTTGTAGTATCATGCCGCGTGTTTAAAAGGGGGCCAGGATGATTAAAGTGGGCATAGTGGGCGGTACGGGCTATACCGGCGTGGAATTATTGCGCCTGTTGGCGTTGCATCCGCAGGTTGAATTGCGGGTGATTACCTCGCGCGCGGACGCGGGGACACCGGTCAGTCAAATGTTTCCCAGCCTGCGCGGCGTGGTTGATTTGCAGTTCGTTCATCCCGATGCAGCGCATTTGCAACAGTGCGATCTGGTGTTCTTTGCTACCCCTAACGGCATCGCCATGCAGCAAGCGCGCGCTCTGCTGGATGCCGGTGTAAAAGTCATAGATTTGGCAGCAGATTTCCGCTTGCAGGACATCGCCTCGTGGGAAAAATGGTATGGCATGACCCATGCCTGCCCGGAACTGGTTCGTGAGGCGGTGTATGGACTGCCGGAAATCAACCGCGCACAGATTAAAAACGCCAGGCTGATTGCTAATCCGGGTTGCTATCCGACAGCGGTGCAATTGGGTTTCAACCCCTTGCTTGAGGCGGGGTTGATCGAGACAGGCAGCCTGATCGCCGATGCTAAATCGGGCGTGTCGGGTGCCGGGCGCAAGGCGGAAATTTCTGCGTTATTCGCCGAGGCGGGCGACAATTTCAAGGCCTATGGGGTTGCCGGTCATCGGCATCTGCCGGAAATTAGACAGGGTTTAGGGCGAGTAAAAAATCAGGAGGTCGGCTTGACCTTCGTGCCGCATCTGACTCCGTTGATACGCGGCATACACGCCACGCTTTATGGCAGGCTCACGCGGGAGGTGGATTTACAGGCATTGTTTGAGCAGCGCTATGTGAATGAACCTTTCGTAGACGTGATGCCCGCAGGCAGTCATCCTGAAACCCGTTCGGTGCGCGGCTCCAACCGCTGCCGCATCGCCGTACACAGGCCGCAGGGCGGCGACACGGTGGTGGTGTTGTCGGTGATTGATAATCTGGTCAAGGGTGCGGCAGGGCAGGCGGTACAAAACATGAACATTATGTTTAATCTGCCGGAAAGCATGGCGCTCAATATTGTCCCGCTGTTACCCTGAAACGGGGGTAACGGCAGGGTCGCGCTGCAAAATGCCACGGAAGTTTCCGGCTATTCCCGCGCCAGCTATCAGGGTATGCGCGGTTTTTGTTAAAATTCAAGTATCATCGGCACTTGGAGTAGAGTGCCACGCTTAACGTGAAACTCGCGCAGCGACGAACTGTACCCCTCTCCCTTTGGGATACCAGCCACTTGCCAGCTTGCTGGCTTAGTGGATTG
>PEUR01000113.1:0-5184 GCA_002780675.1 Gallionellales bacterium CG03_land_8_20_14_0_80_55_15
AATTCGTGCGCCGCAACAATAAATCTGGAATTGTTATGAAAAACAAATGGTTATATCAACCCTGTAGTGCATTGAATGAAACTGCCCGCAACGCGGCGCTGGCACGCCAGGGGCAACTCACCAAGCCGCCCGGCGCGCTGGGGAAACTGGAAACCCTCGCGGTGCAGCTTGCCGCCATGCAAGGCGCAGAAAAGCCGCAAGTCGAGCGCGTGCAGATCAGCATTTTCGCCGCCGATCACGGCATCGCTGCCGAAGGCGTGTCGGCTTTTCCGCAAGCGGTGACGGGCGAGATGGTGAAGAATTTCGCGCGCGGCGGTGCGGCGATCTGCGTTTTAGCGCAACAGTTACAGGCCAAACTGGAAGTGGTCAATTTAGGGACGGTCAACGATCCGGGCGAGTGGCCGAATGTGCGGCGAGAAATCATTGCGCCTGCGACGGCGAATTTTGCAGTTGCACCCGCCATGACGGAAAGCCAATTGAGGCTTGCCCTGCAAACCGGGGCTGACAGTGTGTTGCGCGCCAAACAGGACGCGGTGCAGTTATTCATCGGCGGCGAAATGGGCATCGCCAACACCACCTCGGCTTCCACTATTGCCTGCGCGCTGTTGCAACACACGCCCGAATTGCTGGCAGGTCCCGGCACGGGGCTGGACGGCGCGGGTGTGGCGCACAAGATTGAGGTCATCGGGCGCGCGCTGGCACTGCACGGATTATCCGGCGACCCGCCGCTGGAAGTGTTGCGTTGCCTCGGCGGCTTCGAGATTGCCGCGCTCGTCGGCGCTTATCTTGCCGCCGCGCAAACCGGTATCCCCGTGTTGGTGGACGGCTTCATCAGCAGCGTCGCCGCCTTGCTTGCCGTGCGCCTCAACCCTGGCGCGCGCGCCTGGCTGCTGTTCGCGCACACCTCCGCCGAACCCGGACACCAGCGCGTGCTGGCGGCGCTGGACGCGCAACCCTTGTTGCAACTGGGGCTGCGGCTGGGCGAAGGCAGCGGTGCGGCGGTCGCCGTGCCGTTGTTGCGCCTGGCTTGCGCCCTGCATAACGGCATGGCGACCTTTGCCGAAGCGGCCGTATCGGAGAAAATCCAGACAGATGCCAATCCATCCAGTTTGGTCGTTTTATAAAAATAAAAATTCTTTTATCCCAGCAAACTGGCGTTCATCATGCCTCGCCGTGCTCACATCGCATTGCCGAATGTTTCCGTTCACGTTATCCAGCGCGGCAATAACCGTCACCCCTGTTTTTTTGCCGATGAGGACTCCAGGGGGGCGGGTTGGCGGCAGCGCTAATCGGCCATGCGGAACCGACAATCTGCCGGATGAGCTGGTGGACGATGCAGAAAAGCTGTCCAAGGCCATCAACGGCTTGCGTGAAGACATGCTGAACGATGCGTTGGAAGCGGCGCAGGAGTAGCTCATATCGGGCTTGGCTGGAGGAGCCAAGCCCGGCTGGTTTACTTGCCCGTCATTTTGATGGTGATGGTGGCGATGATGATGCCAATCACGGCGGCGATGCCAATGACGGTAATAATCGTACTCAAAAAGCCCATTTTTCTCTCCTCGTGGTTGATTGGTGTAGGGGGCAGAACCCGCCCCAGTGAAAATTTACCACAACTGGGATTTCAGGAAAATAGGCGAAATCGGCATAACAAACCAAATTATTCAACTATTTCGCTGCTATTCGGTCGGTTTTTCGCGCAGCCACTCAAGCAGATAAGCCCATTGTTCGAGCTCGCGCACTGCCAGCGAGGGCGGCAGGTCGAACAACGATTTTCCTTCAAACGCCGCATTCACATACGCCTGGGTTTCGCGCAGGTAAGCGAGGATAGGTAAGTCCAGCTCCTCCAGAAACTGCTCCAGTGTGGCGGCGGCGCGCGTACGCGAGTTCATGCGCATCCCGACCACGCCTATCCGACATTTTTCCTTGCGGATTTCCTTTTCTTCCGCCAACAGCCGCAAAAAATCGCGGCTGGCACGCATGTCAAACAGCGAGGGTGAAATCGGCACGATAATTTGTTTGGCCAGTTTGATCGCGTAGGCAAGGTTTTTGCCGTGTAGTCCGGCGGGCGAGTCTATGACCAGCGTGTCGGTGAGTCGGCCTTCGCCTTTTTTAGCATCCAGCGTGACGATCTCGGGCAAATCAACGGGGCGCGTGGCAATCCATAAAGTCGCGGATTTTTGTCTGTCCAGATCAAGCATTGCGACGCGCTGCCCCTGGTTGGCCAGATAGCCCGCGATGTTGACCGACAGCGTGGTCTTGCCGCTGCCGCCCTTGGGGTTGGCTATCAGTATGGTTTTCATTTTTATTTGCCTATCCGGTGAACCTACCTGCGGCGACCTCCCAGCAGAGAACCCAATACGCCGCGTATGATTTCGCGCCCGACCGCCGAACCTATCGAGCGCATGGCGCTTTTGGCAAACGCTTCACCCATGCCTTGACGGTTGCTGGCGCGGCTGCTGCCGCTTGAGCCGCTACCAAACAGGCCGCCCAGCATATCACCGAACCCGCCGCTGGAGGGTGCTGCGGCTTGCGTTGTTGCGGCGGCTGCCGCAGGCGTTGCTGCGTCCGCCTGGGTGCGACCTTTGAGAATTTCATAGGCCGATTCGCGGTCTATGGCTTTTTCATAATGTCCAGCCAGCAGCGAACTGGCGATGACGGCCTGGCGTTCTGCCGCTGTAATCGGGCCAATCTGTCCTTCGGGTGGCACGATCAGCGCGCGTTCGACGATGCCGGGCGTGCCTTTTTCGTCCAGGCAGGATACCAGTGCCTCGCCTACGCCGAGTTCGGTGATGGCGGCGATTTCGTCCAGATTGGCATTGTCGCGCAGGGTTTCGGCGGCTGCCTTGACCGCCTTCTGGTCGCGCGGACTGAAGGCGCGCAGCGCGTGTTGCACGCGGTTGCCGAGCTGCCCCAGCACTTTGTCAGGCACATCGGCGGGATTTTGTGTGACGAAATACACGCCCACGCCCTTGGAGCGGATCAGCCGCACCACCAGTTCTATTTTGTCCAGCAAGGCGGCGGGCGCATCGTTGAACAGCAGGTGAGCCTCGTCAAAGAAGAATACCAGGCGGGGTTTTTCGAGGTCGCCCGCTTCCGGCAGGTTTTCAAACAGCTCGGACAACAGCCACAGCAGCAGGGTCGAATAGACCTTGGGCGAGGTCATCAACTGGTCGGCGGCGAGGATGTTGATCATGCCGAGGCCGTTGCTGTCGGTCTGCATCAAGTCCTCGATGTTGAGCATCGGTTCGCCGAACAGCTTATCGCCGCCCTGGGTCTCGATTTGCAGCAGTCCGCGCTGGATCGCGCCAATGCTGGCGGTGGAGAGGTTGCCGTATTCGGTGGTGAAATCGGCGGCGTTGTCGCCCACGCTCTGCACCATGATGCGCAGGTCTTTCAAATCCAGCAGCAGCAGACCGTTATCGTCGGCAATCTTGAATACCAGCGCCAGCACGCCTTGCTGCACCTCGTTGAGGTTTAACATGCGGCCTATCAGCAGCGGCCCCATGTCGGAAAGGGTGGTGCGCAACGGATGTCCCATTTTGCCGAATACATCCCAGAACGTCACCGGATAAGCGCGATGGGCAAAGTCATCCAGTTGGAGTTGTTCGACGCGCGCCGTCACTTTGGCATTGCCTTCACCCGTCTTGCTTACGCCCGATAAATCGCCCTTGATGTCGGAAAGGAAGACCGGTACACCGAGGCGGCTGAACGATTCCGCCAGCGTTTGCAGGGTGACCGTCTTGCCCGTGCCGGTTGCGCCGGTGATTAGCCCGTGGCGGTTGGCCATCTGCGGCAATAGGAAAATGTCTTGCTGGTCATTTCTTGCGATCAGTATTGGGGCGCTCATGGGTGGCTCGTGTTGGGTTGCAGGGGCGGAAATGATACCATCACACGATAAATTTTTTGGAGAACAACATGGCAGGTCATAGCAAGTGGGCAAACATCCAGCATCGCAAGGGCAGACAGGATGCCAAGCGCGGCAAAATCTTTACCCGGCTGATCAAGGAAATTACTGTCGCCTCACGCATGGGCGGGGGCGACGCGAGCATCAATCCGCGTTTGCGTCTGGCAGTGGAAAAGGCACGCGAAAACAATATGCCGAAAGATACCGTGGAAAATGCCATCAAGCGCGGTAGCGGTCAGCTGGACGGGGTCGAGTATCTGGAGTTGCGCTACGAAGGCTACGGCATCAACGGCGCGGCGGTGATGGTGGACTGCATGACTGACAACAAGACGCGCACCGTCGCGGATGTGCGCCATGCTTTCAGCAAATTTGGCGGTAACCTCGGCACGGACGGATCGGTCGCCTTCCTGTTCACGCACTGCGGACAGATGATTTTCGCGCCCGGCACGGACGAAAACGGCTTGATGGAAGTGGCGCTGGATGCGGGTGCGGAAGACATCAACACCAATGACGACGGCAGCATCGAAGTCATCACCGCGCCGAACGATTTCGTGAACGTCAAACAGGCGCTGGAAGCGGCTGGTTTCAAACCGGAATTTGCCGAAGTCATCATGAAGCCTGGTATTGAAGTCGAGTTTACCGGTGACGATGCGTTGAAAATGCAGAAACTGCTGGATGCGCTGGAAGACCTGGACGATGTGCAGGAAGTCTATACCACGGCGGTCATTGAGGAATAGCACGTGAAAGGTGAAAAGTGAAATGTGAAATGCAAACCCTCCCGGCAGGGAGGGTGGCGCGTCGCGCCGGGTGGGCATCACGTTTCACGTTTCACCTTTCACAGAGGGGAATGCTGTGAGTATTCCTGTGCCGATTCGCATTCTAGGCATAGACCCTGGCCTGCGCATTACCGGCTTCGGCGTGCTGGATAAGGTCGGGCAGCAGTTGCATTACGTCGCCAGCGGCTGCATCAAGACCCCTGCGGGCGACTTGCCCGAACGCTTGAAAGCCATTCTCAATTCTCTGGGTGAGGTCATTGCCCTGCATCGGCCAAATCAGGCGGCAGTCGAAAAAGTCTTCGTCAACGTCAACCCGCAATCCACCTTGCTGTTGGGGCAGGCGCGTGGCGCGGCCATTTGCGCGGCGGTGCTGGCGGATTTGCCGGTGGGCGAATACACCGCCTTGCAAATCAAACAGGCGGTCGTCGGCAATGGCCACGCCGACAAGGAGCAGGTGCAACAGATGGTGCAACGGCTGTTGAGATTGTCCGGTACGCCCAGCCC
>PEUR01000113.1:5200-5405 GCA_002780675.1 Gallionellales bacterium CG03_land_8_20_14_0_80_55_15
CTGGCGATGTCCGGCGCCGACGTGTCGATCGCGGTGCGCGGCGGCGCGCTGGAGGAGGCCGGGCGCAGCGAGACGCTCGATTTCGGCGTGCGCGCGCTGGTGGGCAGGCGGCAGGCCGGCGTCTCCGCCTCCGACGCGCGGCCCGACACGATCCGCGCGCTGGCCGAGCGCGCGGTGGCGATGGCGCGCGAAGCCCCCGAGGACC
>PEUR01000093.1:0-4020 GCA_002780675.1 Gallionellales bacterium CG03_land_8_20_14_0_80_55_15
CCGCACTGATTGCGCTGGGCAATACGCTGGAGGCGCTGGCCGGTGTGTGGCTGTTGCAACGCAACAGCCAGTTTGATGTCAATCTGCACGCTTTGCGTGACTACACCAGCTTGATCTTCTGGGGCGGCTGTGTGGCGGGCTTGGTGGGCGCTGCGGTGGGTCCTGCGGTGTTGCTGGTTGCGGGGATTTTTACCCCCGATATTTATCCGCTCCAGACGCTGCACTGGTGGATGGGGGATGTGCTGGGGGTGGTGCTAGTTGCGCCGTTGCTGCTGGTCTGGCATCAATTTCCCGCTGATCGGCTGGATTACAAACGCCTGCCCGAGATCGTCCTGCTGTTTGGTTTGGCATTTTTGGCAGGAAACATTCTTTTTATGGGCTGGTTAGCCGATTCGTTCGGCCTGTACGCCCAACATTTCTGGATGTTTCTGTTCGTTGCCTGGGCTGCGGTGCGGTTTGGCGCACACGGCGTTTTGCTGCTGTTGGCACTGATTGCCAGCCAGGCGTTATTCGGTGCTTATCGTCACACGGGGCTGTTCGCAGACGATCTGCTGCGCACTCAACTGGTGAATTTCTGGCTGTATATTGTCACGTTGTCGGTGGTCGGGATGATGTTGGCGAGTTATATCCGTGCCGAAACGCTCAGCAAGCAAGCAATAGGCAAACAGGAAGCTTTCTTTCATTTGATTTCCGACAATATTGACGATTTCATCACGGTGCTGGATTTGCAGGGACGGCAGATTTACAGCTGCCCTGCATATAATAAATTGTTTGGACAGGATTCCTCGCCGGACAAATTGGATTGCTTCGCGGAAATTTATGCCGATGATCGTGAGCGCGTTCGAGCGGTATTCAATGAGGTTGTCAAAACCGGTATCGGCCAGCGGATTGAGTTTCGTTTTGTCCTGCCGGATGGCAGTTTGCGGGAGATGGAATCCAGATGTGGGGTCATCCGGGATGCCGAGGGGGAAATCCTCGAAGTCGTGGTGGTGTCCCATGACATCAGCAAGCGTAAACAGGTCGAGATGGAAATCCGCAATCTGGCTTTTTATGACACCTTGACGCAACTGCCTAACCGCCGTTTGTTGGAAGACCGCCTGAGCCAGGCGATGCTTGCCAGCAAGCGCAACGGTAGTTTTGGTGCAGTTCTCTTTCTTGATCTGAATAATTTCAAGCCGCTGAATGATACTTACGGACATGGTATGGGCGATGCGCTGCTGGTCGAGTTGGCGCAGCGCCTCAGTCATTGTGTGCGCAAAGTGGACACCGTGGCGCGTTACGGTGGCGATGAGTTTGTGGCGGTACTCAGCGAACTGGGTGAAAAAAGGGTGAATGCCGCACAAGAGGCGCTGGGTATCGCGGAAAAAATGCAGGCTGCTTTGGCGGTAATTTATACGCTGCAATACACCAACGACGAGGGGGAAAAGGTCGCGGTAGCGCATCATTGCGGCGCAAGTATAGGCTGCATCCTGTTTACCGGGCGCGAAGCCAGCCAGGAGCTGCTGCTTAAATGGGCGGATATGGCGATGTACCACGCGAAGAAAAACGGTGGACAGAAAATCTGTTTCCCCGAAAATTGTGAGGATGTGACGCAATCGGGGCAATTTTCCGTGCCGGTTTTTCATTAACGGATATGCCCTTCCGCCGCACGCAGCGCGCAGGTAAAAGTTGTGTTGAACTTTGAGCATAGGGGGTTTTACGGTATCATCGCGCCTTACGAAATTTTTTTCCGGGCTTTTGCATGACCAAGTACATCTTCATTACCGGCGGCGTGGTCTCTTCCCTGGGGAAGGGAATCGCCGCCGCTTCTCTTGCTGCAATCCTTGAATCGCGTGGTCTCAAAGTCACCATGCTCAAGCTCGATCCTTATATCAATGTTGATCCCGGCACGATGAGTCCCTTTCAGCACGGCGAGGTGTTCGTCACCGAAGACGGCGCGGAAACGGATCTGGATTTGGGGCACTACGAGCGGTTTATTTCCGCCAAGATGCGCCGCGCCAACAACTTCACCACCGGGCAGATTTATGAGAGCGTGATCCGCAAGGAACGGCGCGGCGAATATCTGGGCAAGACGGTGCAGGTGATCCCGCATATTACCAACGAGATTCAGGCTTTCGTCGAACGGGGTGCTGCGGCTTATCCCGACGGTCAGGCCGATGTGGCAATCGTCGAGATCGGCGGCACGGTGGGCGACATCGAATCGTTGCCGTTCCTCGAAGCCGCGCGCCAGATGGGGCTGCGCATGGGGCGCAGTCAGGTCGCTTATGTGCATCTGACCCTGGTTCCCTACATCGCCACGGCGGGTGAACTGAAGACCAAACCGACCCAGCACAGCGTGCAAAAATTACGCGAAATCGGTATTTTCCCGACTGCGTTGCTATGTCGTGCCGACCGCCGCATCCCCGACGAAGAACGCGCGAAAATTTCCCTGTTCGCCAACGTGCGCGAAGAGGCGGTGATTTCGATGTGGGATGCGGACAGTATCTATATGATTCCGCAAATGCTGCACGATCAGGGCTTGGATCGCATCATCTGCGAAGAATTGCGTCTGGATTTGCCGCCCGCCGATTTGTCGGTATGGGCGAAACTGGTCAATGCGCTGGAGCATCCGCAACACGAGGTCACCATCGGCATGGTCGGCAAGTATGTGGATCTGACCGAATCCTACAAGTCGCTGATCGAAGCCTTGCGCCACGCGGGTATACACACCGAAACGCGCGTCAATATCGAATATATTGATTCCGAAGCGCTGGAAACAGACGGAACACTAGCGCTGGAACACTTTGACGCGATCCTGGTGCCCGGCGGTTTCGGCGTGCGCGGCACGGAAGGCAAGATGGATGCGATCCGTTTTGCGCGCGAGAACAAAGTGCCTTATCTGGGCATCTGTCTGGGCATGCAGTTGGCAGTTATCGAATTTGCGCGCCATGTCGCGGGCATGAAGGATGCCAACAGCACTGAGTTCGATATGGAAACCGAACACCCAGTGGTGGCGCTGATCACCGAATGGCGCGATCGCGAAGGCCGCGTCGAGACGCGCAGCAATGATTCCGACCTGGGCGGTACGATGCGGCTAGGGTCGCAGCGTTGCCCGATTAACGCGCATACGCTGGCGCAGCGCATCTATGGCGACGAGGTGAATGAACGCCACCGTCACCGTTATGAGGTGAACAACCATTATGTGCCGCAACTGGAAAACTGCGGGCTGATTATCTCGGCGCGGACACCTACCGAAAATCTGCCTGAAATCATGGAGTTGCCACACTCGATGCACCCGTGGTTCATCGGCGTACAGTTTCACCCGGAATTTACCTCCACCCCGCGCTACGGACACCCGCTGTTTAATGCGTTTGTAGAGGCGGCTTTGCAACGTCAGGCAATCACCCCAAAGGCGGTCGCATGAAATTATGTGATTTTGAAGTCGGGTTAAATCGCCCGCTGTTTCTGATTGCCGGTCCCTGCGTGATCGAATCACCGCAAATGGCGATAGATACCGCCGGCGCGTTGCAGGAAATTTGCCGCGAATTGAACTTACCGTTCATTTACAAGTCTTCCTACGACAAAGCGAACCGGAGTTCGGGAAAGTCGTTCCGGGGTTTTGGTCTGGAGGCGGGTCTTAAAATCCTCGATGAAGTGAAGTCGCAACTCGGCGTGCCGGTGTTGACCGACGTGCACAGCATAGAAGAAATTGCCGCCGTTGCCGCCGTGGTGGATGTATTGCAAACCCCGGCTTTTTTGTGTCGGCAGACCGATTTTATTCATGCCGTGGCAACCTGTGGCAAGCCGGTGAATATCAAGAAGGGGCAGTTTTTATCCCCCTGGGACATGCAGAATGTGGTCGAGAAAGCGCGCGATGTCAGCGGCCAGGACAACATCATGGTGTGTGAACGCGGCGCGTCATTCGGTTATAACAACCTGGTGTCGGACATGCGTTCGTTGGCGGTAATGCGCAACACCGGTTGTCCGGTGGTGTTCGATGCGACCCATTCGGTGCAGTTGCCGGGCGGGCAGGGGACGGTC
>PEUR01000093.1:4112-5402 GCA_002780675.1 Gallionellales bacterium CG03_land_8_20_14_0_80_55_15
GTCGCAAGCCTTGTCGGATGGCCCGAACGCCTTCCCGCTGGGGCATCTGAAGGTATTGTTGAAAACCTTGATGGTGCTGGATGATGCCGTCAAGCAGCAGGGCTTGATAGAAGAAAGTGTAGATTTGCGGAATGTGTAGCTGGGACATAACCAGACCGATTTTATTGTAACATTTTGATTATTAAGTAATATTTTATTTTGTATTGTTAAGGAAATAATGATGAGTGTAATCGTTGATGTAATCGCCCGCGAGATTCTGGATTCGCGCGGTAACCCTACTGTAGAAGCCGACGTGTTGCTGGAGTCCGGTGTGATGGGGCGTGCCGCAGTGCCGTCCGGTGCCTCCACGGGTACCCGTGAAGCGATCGAACTGCGCGACGGCGACAAGCAGCGTTATCTGGGTCGTGGCGTGTTGAAGGCGGTCGAAAACGTTAATATCGAAATCGCTGAAGCGTTGATCGGACTGGATGCGACCGATCAGGCTTTTATTGACCAGACCATGATCGAACTGGATGGTACAGAGAACAAATCCCGCTTGGGCGCAAACGCTATTCTGGCCGTCTCTATGGCAGTGGCGCGTGCCGGAGCGGAAAGCAGCGGTTTGCCGCTGTATCGTTACCTGGGGGGATCCGGCAAGATGCAACTACCCGTGCCGATGATGAACGTTATCAATGGCGGCGCTCATGCGGTGGGCGGCGCTGACATGCAGGAATTCATGATTGTGCCTGTCGGCGCACCGACTTTCCGTGAGGCGCTGCGTTATGGTGCGGAAGTTTTCCATGCCTTGAAAGAAGTGTTGCACAAGCGCGGTCTGCCGACCACCGTCGGTGACGAAGGCGGTTTTGCGCCTTCGTTAGGTTCCAATGAAGGCGCATTGAAGGTGATTGTCGAGGCGATTGAGGCTGCGGGTTATGTGCCGGGTGCGGACGTGGCGATCGCGATGGATCCGGCTTCATCCGAATTTTACAAGGATGGCATGTATCATCTGAAAGCCGATGGGATGGTGCTGACTTCCGCGCAAATTGTTGATTTATATGCAAATTGGGTGGACAAGTACCCTATCGTCAGCATCGAAGACGGGATGGCCGAAGATGACTGGCAAGGCTGGAAGATGATGACGGACAGACTCGGTAAAAACGTGCAGATCGTCGGTGATGACGTGTTTGTCACCAATACCAAGATTCTGCGCGAAGGTATCCGTCAGGGCATCGCCAATTCCATTTTGATCAAGGTCAACCAGATCGGCACGTTGACCGAAACCTTTGCAGCCATCGAAATGGCCAAGCGCGC
>PEUR01000046.1 GCA_002780675.1 Gallionellales bacterium CG03_land_8_20_14_0_80_55_15
ATTCGTTGGGTAATGCAGAACCTGTAGGTGCGAATTCATTCGCACACCCAGCGACAATCGTGCGAATGAATTCGCACCCACCATATCAAAGGCAAATTCCGGCATGAAGACACTCTGGGGCTGGCTGTGGCGCGGTGTGGCGATTTTCTTCGCGGTGCTGTTTTTGTATCAGGTGTGGCTGTTCGCGCATGTCTGCTGGTGGATTAAATTCAATCCTTCCAGCAGCGCCTTCATGGAAGACAGGCTGGAACTAATGCAGGACAAAAACCCGGATGCCGAGCTGCGCCACCAGTGGGTTCCCTACGCAAAAATCTCCAATAACCTCAAGCGCGCCTTGATCGCGGCGGAAGACGCGAAGTTCGTGGATCACGAAGGTTTTGACTGGGAAGGCATCCAGAAGGCTTACGAGAAAAACCTCAAGAAGGGCAGGATTGTCGCGGGTGGCTCGACTATCAGCCAGCAACTCGCCAAAAACCTGTTTCTATCCGGCAAGCGGTCGCCATTCCGCAAAATTGAAGAAGCGGCCATTACCGTGATGATGGAAGCGGTGATGGACAAACGGCGCATTTTCGAGATTTATCTCAACAGCATCGAATGGGGCAACGGCGTGTTCGGCGCGGAAGCGGCGGCACGGCACTATTACCACGTCAGCGCCTCACAACTCTCAGCCTTCCAAGCCGCCAAACTCGCGGCGATGGTCCCCAACCCGCGCTATTACGACCAACACCGCGAAGCGCGCGGTCTGATGAAGAAGACCGGCATCATCATGAATCGGATGAATTCCTCTGATATTCCATAGCCCCCGTAATCCGCTGCGCTGCTTACGGGCTACGCGATGATGCTTTCCCCGGCGAACAACTGTTGCACGGTTTCGCGTGCGCGGATCAGATGCACCTTGTCGCCATCCACCATCACCTCACAGGCGCGCGGGCGGGTGTTGTAGTTGGAGCTCATGCTCATGCCGTAAGCCCCGGCGGACATCACCGCCAACAAGGATTGGGGGGCGACCGCCAGTTCGCGGGCGTGACCGATGAAGTCGCCCGTCTCGCAGATCGGCCCCACGATCTCGTAATTCTGAACGGGGTGATTTTCCTGCACCACCGGCAAAATCCCGTGATAGGCATCGTACAAGGCAGGTCGCATCAAATCATTCATCGCGGCATCCACGATGGCGAAGTTTTTTTCACAGCCGGGCTTGATGTATTCCACGCGAGTCAGCAACACGCCGGCATTGCCGACCAGTACCCGTCCCGGCTCTAAAATCAGTTTTTGCGTGCGGCCTTTTAACGCGCCCAGCAAGGCGGCGACGTAATCGGCTATCGCGGGCGGGGTTTCCTTGTCGTAACAAATCCCCAGCCCGCCACCGAGGTCTAAATGCTCCAGCACGATGCCCATCGAGGCCAGCGCATCCACCAGCACCAGCACTTTTTCGATGGCCGCGATAAACGGGCTGGTCTCGGTAAGCTGCGAACCGATATGGCAATCCATGCCGGTGAGGCGCAAATTGGGCAAGGCCGCCGCCTTGCAGTACAAACTGACCGCCTCGGTATAAGCCACGCCGAACTTGTTTTGCTTGAGGCCGGTGGAAATGTAGGGGTGGGTCTTGGCATCCACGTCCGGGTTCACGCGCAGGCTGATGGCGGCAACTTTGCCTAGACTGCCCGCGACTTCGTTAAGGCGGTCCAGCTCAGGTGCAGATTCCACGTTGAAGCACAGAATCCCTGCCTCCAGCGCCATCCGCATCTCGGCAACCGACTTGCCCACGCCGGAAAACACCACCTTGCGCGCTTCGCCGCCCGCCGCCAGCACGCGCTGCAATTCACCACCTGAGACAATGTCGAAGCCCGCGCCCAGACGGGCGAACACATTGAGAATCGCCAGATTGGGATTAGCCTTCACGGCATAGCAAATCTGATGTTCATGGCCTTTTAACGCCTCGGCGAATTGCTGAAAACCGGAAGTCAGCGCGGCACGGGAATACACATAGCAGGGCGTACCGTATTGTTCGGCGATGTCAGCCAGCGGCACACCTTCTGCAACTAATTGATTATTTTGATAATTAAAATACTGGCGCATGGTCATTTGGCGGGCGTGGTTGCAGGAGTGGCGACTTTCTGGGCATCGGGAACAGGCAGGGTCAACGGTCCTTTGCGTCCACAGCCTTGCAGTGACAAGGCAAAAACCAACATAATGGCGAGACAAGTTTTAAGCCACATTTTGCACATCCCTAAAATTTAACGTGCGCGATTATAAAGGTTTCCAGGAATAACCATGAACGAAAACGAATTCAACTCACTCGCCGATATGGCCTTGACCCGCATCGAAACCGCCTGTGACAACGCTGGCGTGGATGTCAACCGCAGCGGCAACGTGCTGGAAATCGAGTTTGATAACGGCACAAAAATCATCGTCAACCGCCACGACATCAACCAGGAAATCTGGGTCGCCGCCCCTTCCGGCGGCTTCCATTACGCCTACCTGAACGGCGCGTGGACGAGCCACCGCGACGACAGCGAACTCTATGCCAAACTTGCCGAACTATTTACCGAGCAAAACGAAACATTTCAGCCGTAGGTCGGAAGCCAGAGGCGTTCCGACACGGTGACATGATGTCGGAACGCCCCGTTGGGGCTACCGACCTACCCACCCCGCATCGCCTTTTTGTCCGGTTTGCCCACGCTGGTGCGCGGCAGGCTGCCCACGAAGGCGATCTGTAGCAGCCGGGCGTAGCGCGGCAACTGACCCGCATCCACGCGGCGCGGTGCACAGATTCACACAACGCTTCTGCGCTGGCCTCCATTCCCGTCTTGAGCACCACCAGCGCGCGCGGGCGTTCGCCCCATTTTTCGTCTGGCACGCCAATCACGGCCACTTCGCTCACCGCCGGATGTTCGGAAATCAGGCTTTCCAGCGCCAAGGACGACAGCCATTCGCCGCTGCATTTGATGACATCCTTGAGGCGATCGGTGATATTCAACACGCCCGTGGCATCCCGCGTGCCGATGTCGCCGGTATGCAGGTAGCCGCCTTCCCATAACGCTGCGCTTGCCGCCTCATCATGCAGATAACCCTGCGTCAGCCACGGCGCGCGCACGACCACCTCCCCTGCCGACTGGCCGTCATGCGGCAGTTCATGGCCGCTGCCATCCACCACGCGCAAGTCCACCAGGGGAATGGCGCGCCCGGCCTTGATGCGCTGTTCCAGCGCCGCCTCCGCGTCCTTCTCCTCATCCTTTGCCAATAAGCCCAGCGACAAAATCGGGCAGGTTTCGGACAGGCCGTAGCCGGCAAAAATATCTATGCCGCGTGCCAAGGCCGCTTGCGCCATCCCCTTGGGCAGCGCCGAGCCGCCGATCACCACTTTCCAGCCGCGCAAATCCACTTCATTGAGCAGCGGACTCGATAGCAGCAAGTGCAAAATCGTCGGCACGCAATGCGAAAACGTCACCCCCTCGTCCCGGATCAGGCGCAATAAGGCATCCGGCTGATAACGCCCCGGATAGACCTGTTTGACCCCCAGCAGGGTGGCGACGTAAGGAAATCCCCAGGCGTGAACGTGAAACATCGGCGTAATCGGCATATACACATCAGCGCCGCCAAAACGCCCCTGACCGGAGGCCGTACCCAGCCCTGCGGCGGTCGCCAGCGTGTGGATCACCAGTTGGCGGTGGCTGAAATACACGCCCTTGGGCAACCCGGTCGTGCCGGTGGTGTAGAAGGTAGTGGCGCGGGTGTTCTCGTCAAAATCGGGGAAGCGGTGCGTTGCATCGCCGCCCGCCAGCAAGGTTTCATAGTCGGTTTCAAACGGGATAGGGCAAACGGGTGTCTTGTTATCGGACAGCAGCACGAAGCGGCTGACGGTTGCCAGTTGCGCGCGAAAACGCGCGAGCAAAGGCAGAAAATCCTCATGCACCAGCAACACATCGGCGCGCGCGTGGTTGAGGGTGTAGGCAATCTGCTCCGGCGACAGGCGCACGTTGACTGTCTGCAATACCGCACCCGTCATCGGAATGGCGAAAAAGCATTCCAGATAGCGGTGACTGTCCCAGTCCATCACCGCCACGGTCTGTCCAGGTGCGATGTTCAGCGCGCTGCCCAGCCTGCCGATGCGCTCAAGCAGCGTGCGGTAGTCGTAGCGCAGCAGCTCCCGATAGACGATTTCCTGATGGGGCGCATTGGCTGACGGCGTATGCAGCAACTGTTTGATTAATAATGGATATGTGGCCATTGCAAACCTCGCTTTACTCTCTTTGAATCTATCCGAAAATTCGTAGCCCCAACGTCGGAACGCCCCGTTGGGGCTTCCGACCTACAGCGCAATCGCTTTCAATTCGCGGCGTAATTTCGCGTAATCCGGGCAGGTGCTGGCAACCACGCGCCAGAACGCTGCCGAGTGGTTCATCTCACGCAAGTGCGCCAGTTCATGCACCACCACATAATCAATCAAATACAGCGGCAACTTGATGAGCTGCACGTTCAGGCGCAGCGTGCCGCGCGCGCTGCAACTTCCCCAGCGCGTTTTGGCCGCAGACAGCTTCACCTGCTGCGGCGCGACATTCAACAAAGGGGCGTAATACGCGACGCGCGCGGCAAACAGCGTCATCGCCTGCTCCTGGTACCAGCGCGACACGGCGCGCTCGACGCGCAGCAGGCTTATTTCACCGCGAAACGCTACCTGCAACTCATCCAGGTGTTGGCGCGTGACCGCAGCCGCCGTGCTGGTAATGACGCGCAAGGTAAGCTGTTCGCCCAGGAAAGGAATGAACTCGCCTTCCGCCCACACCTGCGCCGGGATTTGACGCGCCCGCCAGCCGTCCAGCTTCTCCACCACCCAGTCAGCCCTGATCTGCAACACCTCGTGCAACCAGCTTTCCGACGCGTGCAGCGGCATACTCACCGTCAGCCCGCGATCGTTGATGCGTAGGCCGATACTGCGGCGCTTGCCGCTGCGTTTCAGGGTGTAAGTGATGGGTTTACCCGCCAGCACGACGGCGCGTTGCTCGGTGGTGACAGGCGGTGCGGCTACCAGCTTGTGCAGGCGTTTCAGCATCAATGCGCCAGTTGCTGTATCTCGTTTTCGATCCAGGCTTCCGCCTGGGCATTGATTTCGTCGGCTTTCAGTGTTTTGCCGTCAAGCGGACGGCCTATGCTCATAGTAATCAGACCGGGGTGTTTGCTGAACGCGTTGCGCCCCCACAAGCGTCCGGCGTTATGCGCCACGGGGACGGCCAGCGCGCCGCTGGAAGCCGCCAGCAGCGCGCCCCCCATCCGGTATTTGCCGCGCTGACCGTAAGGGACGCGCGTCCCCTCGGGAAACACCACCACGCAAAAACCCTGCGCCAGCCGGTCTTTGCCCTGTTTGAGCAACTGCCGCATCGCGCCCTTGCCGTCGCTGCGGTCTATCGCGATCGGGCTGGTCAACGCCAGCGCCCAACCGAAGAACGGCAGTTTCAGCAACTCGCGTTTCAACACCCAAACCTGGGGCGGAAAGACCAACTGTAGCGCCATCGTCTCCCAGGCAGACTGGTGTTTGCACAACACGATG
>PEUR01000067.1 GCA_002780675.1 Gallionellales bacterium CG03_land_8_20_14_0_80_55_15
GATAACAAGGAACAAAGCACTTATGTCATGCAACCCGGCAAAGCCGATACCTTCAAGGTCGGCGACCGAGTGCGCGTGTTAAGGAAACAGGGCAGCATGATGGTCGAACCCGATACACCACCCGCAACAAAACCAAACCCAGCACCACGCTAACTGAAGAAGCGCTTGCACGCCGTTATCCGCAACAAATGCTGCGCAGCGCTGTTTTGTGGCGCAACAGATAGCAAAGACAATCACTATCTGTAAAAACCTACGAAGAATCCTGAAAAAAGCATTTGTCCACGAAAAAACGAACAAATTCAAATCCCTATCACGATTAACGCCATCAACTGACGGGAGAATCGCTAAATACGCGTAACCTATTGATTTATTTGGTTATTTTGTATTTTTCAGGGACGAAAAAGGTTTTAGGATAATCCGCATCACCCCCTCTCCTCCGAAATCTGCCGACATCGAGTAAGCATTCACGGGTAAAGCCTGTGTTACCTCAGGCAATTATGGGGGGCGATGAATCGCGCGACTACAGCTCCACCACCACAGGCGTGTGATCAGACGGTCTTTCCAGTTTGCGCGGGGTTTTGTCTATGATGCAGCTTTTGCAAAGCACTGCCAGCGGGTCGCTGACGAGAATATGGTCTATGCGCACCCCTCTGTTGCGGCGGAACGCCATCATGCGGTAATCCCACCAACTGAAGGATTTTTCGGCTTGCTCGAACAGGCGGAAGCTGTCTTGCAGACCCAGCGCCAACAAAGCCTGAAAGGCTGCGCGTTCCGGTTCACTTACCAGCACGTTGCCCACCCAGGCCGCCGGATCATGCACGTCGCGGTCTTCCGGCGCGATATTGTAGTCGCCCAGCAGCACCAGCTTCGGGTAGCGCAGCAACTCCTGTTTCAACCAGTCATGTAAGGCCTGCAACCAGCCCAGCTTATATTGATACTTGTCGGAATCAATGCTTTGCCCGTTCGGGATATAGACACAGACGACCCGCACCCCGCCATAACTGGCGGCGATGACGCGCTTTTGTTCGTCGGCAAAGCCAGGGATGCCAATTTGCACGTCTTCACCGGGCTCGCGGCTCAAAATCGCCACGCCGTTGTAGGTCTTCTGCCCGGCAAACACGCTGTGATAACCCGCCGCCGAGAGTTCTGCATGCGGGAAGTCGGCATCCTGTTGCTTGGTTTCCTGCAAGCACAGCACCTCGATAGGATTCGCCGCCAGCCAGTCCAGCACCTGCGGCAGGCGCACTTTCAGCGAATTGACATTCCAGGTCGCCAGCTTCATCAGGCCGTTTCCGTCAGGCCGTTGTGCCGCAACAGCGCCTCCATGCTGGGTTCCCGGCCACGGAATGCGGCAAACGACTGCATCGCGGGACGCGAGCCGCCGACCGCCAGTATCTCGGCGCGGAAGCGTGCGCCGACATCGGGATTGAGTACGCCGTGTTCCTCGAACAGGCTGTAGGCATCGGCGGACAACACTTCCGCCCACTTGTAACTGTAATAGCCCGCCGCATAGCCGCCTGCAAAAATATGTGCGAAGCTGTTCGGGAAGCGGTTGAATTCGGGTGGAACCAGCACCGCCACCTCGGCGCGCACTGCGTCCAGCAGTTGCAATATCGTCTTGCCGCCGCCCGCCTCGAAATCGCTGTGCATCAGCATGTCGAACAGGGAAAATTCGATCTGGCGCAGCGATTGCAGCCCGCTCTGGAAGTTCTTCGCCGCCAGCATCTTGTCGAACAACGCGCGCGGCAGCGGCTCCCCGCTCTCTATATGTCGCGTCATGTCCAGCAGCACGTCCCACTCCCAGCAATAATTTTCCATGAACTGGCTGGGCAACTCGACCGCATCCCATTCCACGCCACGGATGCCGGACACCCCCAGGTCTTCCACTTCGGTGAGCAGATGGTGCAGGCCGTGGCCGCATTCGTGGAACAGGGTGATAACTTCGTCGTGGCTAAACACCGCAGGTTTGCCGCCCACCGGTGCGGAAAAGTTGCAATTTATATACGCAACCGGAGTCTGGATCGTACCGCTTGCCAGACGGCGGCGGCTCACCACGTCGTCCATCCACGCCCCGCCGCGCTTGCTGTTGCGCGCATACAAATCCAGATAGAACTGGCCGATCAGGGCATCCTGCTCGTCGCGGATGTCGAAAAAACGCACCGAATCGTGCCAGACGGGTGCGCTGGAAGCGGTGATATACAAGCCATACAGGGTGGCAACCAGTTTGGAAAAACCCGCCAGCACGGCATCTTCGGGGAAGTACTGCTTCACTTCCTGCTCGGAAAAAGCATAGCGTTGCTCGCGCAGCTTCTCGCTGGCATAAGCAAAATCCCACGAATGCAACGCTTCCAGCCCCAGCTCCTTGCGCGCAAATTCACGCACTTCGGCCAGATCTTTTTCCGCGAAAGGCCGCGCACGCTGCGCCAGTTCGCGCATGAACGTCGCCACCTGCTGCGGTGTTTCCGCCATCTTGGCCGCCAGCGATAACTCGCCAAAATTGGCAAACCCCAGCAGCCGCGCCTCTTCACCGCGTAGCGCGACGATCTCGTCCATCAGCGGCGTGTTATCCCACTTGTCCTCACCAAACTCCGACGCGCGCGTGCTGTAGGCGCGATACAGCTTTTCGCGTAAATCGCGGTTGTCGGCAAACTGCATCACCGGCATATAAGACGGCGCTTTCAGCGTAAACAGCCAGCCCGTCTTATTGGCAGCCTTAGCCGCCTCCTGTGCCGTCTGCAAGACATCTTCCGGCAAGCCGCCCAACTCACTTTCGTTCTGCATCACCAGCGAAAAATCGTTGGTCGAATCAAGCAAATTGTCGGAAAAGCGCGACGACAACTCGGACAAGCGTTCCTGAATTTTTAGATAACGCGCCTTTTGGTCTTCAGGCAACTCCGCCCCGCCGAGACGAAAATCGCGCAGCTCGTTCTCGATAATCTGCTTGCGGGTCGCGCTCAAACAGGCAAATTCGTCACTATTACGCAACCTCTTGAATTTATTGAATAAATCAATATTTTGACCCAGTTCGGCGTAATACTGGGTCAACACGGGCAAGGTGGTGTTGTAAGCCTCGCGCAATTCGGGGGAATTCATCACCGAATTCAGGTGACCTACCGGCCCCCATGCACGCGACAGCCGCTCATGCGCATCCTCCATCGGCACGACGAAATTCTGCCAGGTAGGGGATGCCGTATCGGCCAGCAGCCGCGCAATCAGCGCACGGTTTCCCGCCAGTAGCTTTTCAATGGCAGGCGCAACGTGTTCAGGTTTAATCTCCGCGAAACGCGGCAGACCGGAGAAATCTAAAAGTGGATTCATGGCATTTACAAGGGTAACAAAATTAAGGTTTTAGCGAGCCAACCGGATGAACGCACCGGAATCGGGAAAAATGGTTACGCTTGATAAACAATCTGTCCGTCAAGCAGGGTGTAGCGCACGCGCCCCTGCATCTCGTAGCCGTTGAACGGGGTGTTTTTTCCCTGGCTTTTCAGCGCGGCGGGCGCGACGACCCAGCTCGATTGCGGATCGAAGATGCAGATGTCGGCGTGTGCGCCCACCGACAAATGCCCCATCTTCTGTCCCAGCAATTGCGCCGGGTTGAGGGTGATGCGCGCCAGCGCATCCAGCAACGGCACGCGTTGCTGTTGCGCCCATTTCAACACCAGCGGCAGCAGCAACTCAAGACCCGTCGCGCCCGCTTCGGCTTCATCAAACGGTAATTGTTTGGCATCGTCGTCCACCGGGGAATGGTTGGAGCAGATGGCATCTATCGTGCCGTCCAGCAATCCGGCGAGCAGGGCGGCGCGGTCGCGCCCACTTCGCAACGGCGGCAGCAAACGGCAGTTGGCATCGAAATAGCCGATGTCCATTTCCGTCAAATGGACGTGATTCATGGACACGTCACAAGTCACGGCCAGCCCTTCGCGCTTGGCGGCGCGCAGCATTTCCACGCCAGCCGCGCTGGAAATGCGGCAGATGTGCAACGTGACACCCGTCTCTTTCGCCAGTTGCAAGGCGGTCGCCAGCGCGATGGTCTCGGCCACCACGGGGATCGGCGGCAAGCCCAGACGGCTGGCCACTTCACCATCGTGCGCTACGCCAGTTTTGGCGAGGAAGCTATCTTGAGGACGCAGCCACACCCGATAACCGAAGGTCGCGGCATATTGCATGGCGCGCATCAACACGCGGGTATCAGTCAGCGGCGCGTCGGCCTGACTAAACGCCTTGCAGCCAGCCTCGGTCAGCTCGATCATCTCGGTCAGCTCCACCCCCTTGAGACCAGTAGTTAGCGCACCTATCGGGAACACCCGGCACTGGTTCAACACGCGCGCGCGGCGCTTGAGCATCTCGACCAGCGCGGGTTCGTCCAGGGGGGGGTCGGTGTCGGGCGGGCACGCCAGCGAAGTCACGCCGCCCGCGACAGCGGCATTCATTTCCGATTCCAGCGTCGCCCGGTATTCGTAACCCGGCTCGCGCAGCCGTGCCGCCAAGTCCACCAACCCCGGCATGACCATCAGCCCTTCGGCATCAATCTCCAAAGCGGCGACAAAGCCCTCCGGTCGCTTGCCGATAGCCACGATACGGCGCTCGGCAATAAACACGTCCTGCCGCGCATCTATATGATTTTTCGGGTCTATCAGGCGACCGTTCTTGATATGAATTTTCACTGTATTCCTCCGCTAACTTTTTGCCGTTCATACGCGGCACGGATGGTACCGAGGAGATTTCTAGGGGCGGATTCAAACTGAACGAACTCGCCTAGGTTACTGTCTTTGACATGTATTTGGCCTTCACCCTTGTTACCTCTGTGCTGACCTGTTGAATAGTATTGGTTGCTCGCTACTTCGTCAGATGAAAACACCCAATATTTAATGACATCACGCCAAACCCCCACCCAAATAAACACATCGCAGCAACCAGGTTTAACTTGTTGAAAATTCATGTCAAAGCGCAGTTTTGAATCAGAAGATAGCGCTTTGACATAAAGTGCTTCGCTGCTATCAAAATCTACCGCTCTGGAAGCTTTGACTTCGATTTTAATTTTTCCGTCCAGAAAAAAATCATATTGCCCGGAGTATTCGGGATCTAATTTCCTGGTTGGTTTTACGAGTTCAGGGCAGATTTCTTTTAAGTGACCTTGAGCCCAAGCCTCACCGAATCCTCTGGGCGCACTGATTTCAAAGACATACATAAACATATTTCTTGCAATGTAGTCATCGCGCAACTCGTAATACTCATCAACCAAAATTTTCCCATATCCCATCATTGAGGATACAAGGAACTCATATTCGTTGAATGGATAAACCGACAGCAGATCATCTAACCTTTGCATCATATCGTCGTGCTTCTCTTGCTCAAGTTCCTGAACAAGACTCATCAACTTCAATTTCAACTGTTCCATTTAATTCCTCACTTCATGCCTGATTGATGCAGCATCTTCACTCGACAGATTGAAGGTTGAAAAAACCAACTCATCCATTCCTTCATATGATCCTCGCCCCTGCAAAATAGCCTCAACCATGCCTTCCAGTTGTTCATGTAGCTGCTTGGAAATGACGGGGAAAGGCAGCTTCTCCATATCCCCCTTAAGCACCTTGTGCGTAGAGAACTTCTTCTTGAATACATACTGAAAAACACTTGAATTCAAATAGGCAAGCGCGACTTTGATGTTCATGCCGGGCAGGTGTGGAATTAAAA
>PEUR01000166.1 GCA_002780675.1 Gallionellales bacterium CG03_land_8_20_14_0_80_55_15
CTTGCCAGGCTGACCGCCAGCCTGGCATCGAGCCGCTTCAAATCCACGCTGGCAAGCGCCTCGTTCATCGTCGTCACTGTCGTCCGCCCGAACAGCTTGTCGCCGTTCAGGTACGCCCCCTTATCGGCTTCAGCGGCAAACATCTCATCGGCCACCGGATCATAAACCACACCCAATACGGTCTTGCCTTGACGCATAAAGGCAACCGATATGGCGAAATAGGGCAGGCCGCGCACAAAGTTGGACGTGCCGTCTATCGGGTCTATGCACCACAGCCCATCCTGAGCCGTTTTCCAGATGGATTGCTGTTCGTCCTCCGCCATTTCCTCGCCCAGCACCGGCACATTGCAAAAGGATTGCAACTTGCGCACCAGCGCGGCCTGCGTGGCAATATCCGCCTCGGTACATAGACTGCCATCGCTTTTACGCTGATGCGCCACTTTCAGATAACGCGGCATAACTTCTTCTGCGGCGACTAATTTAACCGCTGCCACCGTCGCCTTGAGCAAAGCGCTCATCCCAAATGTGCCCGTTCTCGACATACTGCGCCTTTCTGTTGTTCGTTCACCCAACCTGTCCACAATCACTTCCACTTCCACTTAATGGAGCAACCCATACTGGCAATCTGCTCGCGCGGCCCTTGTCCCGTCCTCGCAACTTGCAGCATGGCATTGAACAAATCGCGCGGCGCGTCCGGCACCGCTTCCTTGCGCGATGCATCCAGACGACCGCGATATTGCAACGCCAGCCCGGCGTTGAAGCCAAAAAAATCCGGCGTACAAACCGCGCCGTAATCTTTTGCCACCTGTTGCGTTTCGTCCCACAGATACGGGAAAGGATAGCCATACTGCTGCGCGACCCACTTCATGTTATCGAACGAATCTTCGGCATATTCTGCCGGATCGTTGGACAGGATGGCGATGCTGTTGATGCCGTGCTGCTGCAACTCACGCGTATCGCGGATCAAACGGTCGCGGATGGATTTCACATAGGGGCAATGATTGCAGATGAACATCACCAGCAGCCCCTTTTCTCCACGCGCACGCGCCAGGTTGTAATGCTTCCCGTCCACACCGGGCAGATCGAAATCCGGTGCCTTACAGCCAAAGTCACACAGCGGGGGTTGCAAACTGACCATTCCATACTCCTGACAAAAACATTTGAGGCGGTATATTATCACGCCCATCCTGACCACTCACCCTTCATCATGCCGCGTTTTTATTGCCCCCCTCCACTCCCTGACCAGGGTTCATTCAACTTGCCGCCCGGGGCGGCGCACCATGCCAGCCGCGTGCTGCGCCTGCGCGAAGGCGATGCCGTGCAACTATTCGATGGCGAAGGCCATGAATGCCACGGCGTGATTGATGATCTAAGCGGCAAGCAAATCGTCATTGGCGACATCCGGCAAGTGGCTGCCGGGCGCGAATCTCCCTTGCCCGTGTTGTTGGCGCAGGCCTTGTCCAGCAGCGAAAAGATGGACTGGGTGATCCAGAAAGCCACCGAACTGGGGGTGGTCGAAATCCAGCCGCTGGCCACCGAGCGCAGCATCGCGCGACTTTCCGCCGAACGCGCTCAGAAGCGTACCGAACACTGGCAACAAGTCATCATCGCCGCCTGCGAACAGTGCGGGCGCAATGTCTTGCCCGTGATCCACCCGCCGCTCGACATCCTGCTCTGGCTGCAACAAATGAGAACCAAAAAATACAGTAAATTCATAATGTTACCGCAAGGCTCGGTTTCCCTGCAAAGCCAGACCAAGCCGCAAGGCACAGCGGTCTTGCTGATCGGTGCGGAAGGCGGCTTTACTCAGGTCGAAAGCGATTCCGCCTTGTTGTGCGGCTTCACGCCCATCAAACTCGGCGCGCGCGTAATGCGTACCGAAACCGCCGCCGTCGCGGGTCTTGCCGCCCTGCAAACACTGTGGGGGGATTTTTGCTAACGGGCATGGCAAAAATGCCGCCAATGAAATGGGGCTCGCAGGGATGTTGCCCAGAGGGCAACAGCAAACCCGCCATGCCCGTTTCCTCCCTCCCAATGGCTCCCTCGCTTCGCTCTCCCCCCGCTTGCGGGGGAAGGGGCAATCGCTGCACGATTTTCACATTAACCTTTTGATTACATGGAGAACACCATGCCTTACGTCAACATTCGCATCGCCGGTTCATTGAGCCGCGAACAAAAGGCGCAGATTGCCGCCGAAATCACCGCCACACTGGAGCGCATCGCACACAAACCCGCGTCCTATACCTACCTCACCTTCGAGGAAATCAGCGAAGAAAACTGGGCGATTGCGGGCAAACTGCTCGATGAACGGTAGGCCGGTTGAAACCGGACATACAGGGCGTATTGCCCTAATACCCCTACAGGAATCATTAAATTCAAGGAGACCTTCCATGCCTATCCCCACCCAATCTGCTGATTTCGTCGCCTGGTTTCGCTCCGTCGCGCCCTACATCAACGCCTTTCGCGGCAAAACCTTCGTCATTGCGTTCGGTGGCGAGGTGGTGGCGGACGGCAAGTTTGTCGAACTGACGCACGATTTCAATCTATTGGCGGCACTCGGTATCCGGCTGGTGCTGGTACATGGCGCGCGCCCGCAGATCGAGCAGCATCTGGCGAAAAATAATCTGGATGGTTCTTATCATCAAGGGATACGCCTGACCGATGCCGAAACCATGAAGTGCGTGAAGGAAGCCGCCGGACGCTTGCGGCTGGAAATCGAAGCGCTGCTCTCCATGGGGCTGGCGAATTCGCCGATGGCCAATGCCGACATCCGCGTGGCGGGCGGCAACTTCATCACCGCCCAGCCCATAGGCGTAATCAACGGCGTGGACTTGCAGCACACCGGCAGCGTACGCAAAGTAGACGTGGCGGCACTGCAAGACCGCATGGAATTCGGCGAAGTGGTGCTGCTCTCGACGCTGGGCTACTCGCCGACTGGCGAAGTGTTCAACCTCACCCTGGAAGATGTCGCCACCGCCACCGCCATCGCACTGGATGCCGACAAGCTGGTGTTTCTGATGGACACCGACGGCGTGCAAGGCAAACAAGGCGAGCTGCTCAGAGAACTGACCGTGGCTCAGGCGCAAGCCCTGCTAACCCCCGCCTTGCCGGGGGGGGCGACACAGCGCCCGTTGCCCGACGACGTGAACCTGTTCCTGCCCTGCGCGATCCGCGCCTGCGAGGCGGGCGTGGCGCGCACCCATCTGATCAGCCGTCACACCGACGGCTCGGTGTTGCAGGAACTTTTCAGCGACGAAGGCATCGGTACGATGGTGGTGGAATCCACCCTCAACACCCTGCGCGCCGCCGACATTGAAGACATCGGCGGCATCCTCGAACTGCTGCGCCCGCTGGAAGAGAGCGGCATCCTGGTACGCCGTTCCCGCGAACTGCTGGAACGCGAGATCGAGCGTTTTATCGTGCTGGAACATAGCCACCGCATCATCGGCTGCGCCGCGCTCTACCCCTTCCCCGACGAGAAAGCGGCCGAACTCGCCTGCATGGCGGTGGACGCGCAATGCCGCGATCGCGGTTACGGCGAGGCCATCCTCAGCTATATGACCGATCTGGCCAAATCACAGGGACTGAAAAAACTGTTCGTCCTCACCACCCGCACCGCGCACTGGTTCATCGAACGCGGCTTCGTGGAAAGCGATGTCACCGCCCTGCCCGAACAGAAAAAATCACTGTATAACTACCAGCGCAAATCCAAGGTGTTCGTCAGGAAAATCTAACGGTGGAGGGGGTGAGGCGTAGCGAAATACGTCGTGCGGTAGAGTGCCCACCCTACCATTTTGCTTCGTTCCACGGCGCGACCTTGAGCAGCAGCAACATCCCCGGTATCGCCAGCACCGCGCACAGCATGAAGAAGCCGTACCAGCCCAGTCCCTCGACCAGCCAGCCGGTGGCGGCGTTGGCGAAGGTGCGCGGCATCGCCATCAGGCTGGTGAACAGGGCGAACTGGGTGGCGGTGTAGGCGGGGTGGGTGGTGCGGGCGATGAAGGCGACGAAGGCCACCGTACCCAGCCCCACGCCCAGCGCCTCCAGCCCGATCACCACCGCCAACTGGATGCGTTCCGGCGCGCCGATCTCAAGATGATGCCCGATGGAGGCAAGCCAGGCGAAGCCGAAGATCGCCAATATCTGCACCACGCCGAACAGCCACAGCGCGCGGTTGATGCCGATTTTCACCATCCACAGCCCCCCCAACATACCGCCGATCACCGCAGGCCAGAGACCTGCGTTCTTGGCGATCAGCCCGATGTCGGTCTTGGAAAAGCCCATATCCAGATAAAACGGGGTCGCCAGCGCGGTACACAAACTGTCGCCCAGCTTGTAAAACAACAGGAAAGCCAGTATCCACAGCGCGCTCTGCCAGCCTTGCCGATTGATGAATTCGCGGAACGGTTCGACCACCGCCTCGCGCAAAGTCTTGGGAGGGGTGGCGCGGTGCGGCTCACTCACCATCAGCGTCATCACCAAGCCGGGCAGCATGAACAGCGCGGTAATGACGAACACTGTGCTCCAGGGCAAAAAGTCGGCCAGGATCAGCGACAGCGAACCGGGTATCAGACCGGCGACGCGATAGGCGTTGACGTGTACCGCATTGCCCAGCCCCAGCTCGATGTCGGGCAACAGCTCGCGGCGATAGGCATCCAGCACGATGTCCTGTGTGGCGGACAGCACCGCCAGCAAGGTGGCGATCCACGCGATGGTAGCCAGATCGTTGCCCGGCGAAAAGCCGCCCATCCCTGCTATCACCGCGAGGAGTCCCACCTGTGTGAGCGCCATCCAGCCGCGCCGCCTGCCCAACATCGGCAAGGCGTAGCGATCGAGCAACGGCGACCAGACAAATTTCCAGGTATAGGGAAACTGGATTAGCGCGAACAAGCCGATGGTCTTGAGATCAACATGCTCGGTGCGCAACCAGGCGGGAATCAGATTGAACAGCAGATACAGCGGCAAGCCGGAGGTAAATCCGGTGAACACGCAAATCAGCATGTTGCGGGTAAAAAGTTGTTTCCAGACAGACATAAAAACCTTTATAGAAGTGCTAATTTATTCAGTTTTATCGTTTTCGCAAAAGAAAAAATGCTTTTTAATCAAGCAGTTGGATTCCCGCTTTCGCGGGAATGACGGTATTGTTCTACAACGCCGCCGCAATTTCCCGAAAGCTATTCAAGCCCGCTTCCAGATTCTCAATAATCTCGCCTGCCAGCACATCCGGCTCAGGCAGATTATCCAGATCGGCAAGGTTCTTGTCCTTCAACCAGAAAATATCCAGGCTGGTCTTGTCGCGC
>PEUR01000012.1 GCA_002780675.1 Gallionellales bacterium CG03_land_8_20_14_0_80_55_15
TGGGCAAATGAAGCCTGCCCACCCTACGCCTATTTTTGCAACCACCTCGCCGCGTCCAGCGCGAAGTAGGTCAATATCCCGTCAGCCCCTGCACGTTTGAAGGCCATCAGGGATTCCAGCACGCAGGCTTCCTCGTTCAGCCAACCGTTTTGTGCGGCAGCTTTGAGCATCGCATATTCGCCGCTGACCTGATAGACGAAAGTCGGCGCCTTGAATTCATCCTTGACGCGGCGCACGATGTCCAGGTAAGGCATACCGGGCTTGACCATGACCATGTCCGCGCCTTCCTGCAAGTCCATACCGACTTCCCACAACGCTTCGTCGGAATTGGCCGGATCCATCTGGTAGGTGTATTTGTTGCCCGCCCCCAGATTGCCGCTGGAACCGACCGCATCGCGGAACGGGCCGTAAAAGCTGGAAGCGTACTTGGCGGAATAAGCCATGATGCGGGTGTGAATGTGACCATTGGCATCCAGCGCAGCACGCACCGCGCCGATGCGCCCATCCATCATGTCGGAAGGGGCGACGATGTCCGCTCCGGCGGCGGCGTGACATTGTGCCTGGCGGGTCAGCACGGCGATGGTCTCATCATTGAGCACATAACCGGCATCGTCTATCAGCCCGTCCTGTCCGTGGCTGGTGTAGGGATCGAGCGCCACATCGGTCATCACGCCGAGCGCGGGAAAATGCTGCTTCAGCGCGGCCACCACACGCGACACGAGGCCGTTCGGGTTATAGGCTTCCGCCGCATCCAGGCTTTTCTGCGGGGCTTCGATTACCGGGAAAATCGCCATCACGGGAATGCCCAGCTTCACGCATTGTTCGGCATCCTTGAGCAGCAAATCCAGCGTCTTGCGCTGTACGCCCGGCATGGATTTCACGTCTTCAACGGTATTTTCGCCTTCCAGCACAAACACCGGATAAATGAAGTCCGCCGCCGATAGCTGGTTTTCGCGCATCATGGCGCGTGAAAACGCATCATGGCGCATCCGGCGCAAGCGTTTGTTAGGATATTGTCCGAGTGTTTGCATGATTTTTTCCTAAAAAATTGAATTTGTTTGGAACTATTGCGGAAAACGCCCGTCTGAACGCGTGAATGATGATAAATCGTTCCACGTTTCTCCTCCCTGAGCGTGATCTTAACCCTGTTAAGATTTTAGCCCCCACTCGTTGGGGGCTTTTTTTGCCTGTCATTTTGTCGGGCAAAGCCCGAGCTACAACGACTCGTCAATTTCGCCCTCAGCCGCGCTCGCTGCGGTGCTGACATCCAATTTCAGCCAGCCCGCAATCACCGCTTCGGCTTCTTCCATGCCGACTTTCTTCAAACTGGAAAACAGTTGCGCGGTGCAGTGCGGGAAGTGTTCGGCAAGATGCGCCTTGACCTTGAACAAAGTCACCGTGGCTTGCTGGCGGCTGAGCTTATCGGATTTGGTGAGCAGGATATGCACCGGCTTGCCGGTAGGCGCGAACCAGTCCAGCATGGTTTCATCGAGTTCCAGCAAGGGGCGGCGAATATCCATGATGACGACCAGCCCGCACAACTCCTCGCGCTTTTGCAAATAAGTGCTCAGCAACGCTTCCCAATGGCGTTTCGCTTCGGGCGGTACTTTGGCATAACCGTAGCCGGGCAAGTCCACGATGTAACTGTCGTTGCCCAGTGCAAAGTAATTCAAATGCTGGGTGCGCCCCGGCGTTTTACTGGTATAAGCCAGCCTGACGTGGTTAGCCAAGGTATTGATTGCACTGGATTTTCCGGCGTTTGAACGACCGACGAACGCCACTTCCCTGCCGCCGTGACTGGGCAAGTCCTTGATATGGTTGACGGTGGTATAAAACTCCGCTGCCGAGAAAATCCCCATTATTTCCAGACCGAGAAAATCGCATCCGCAGCAGCTATCGTCGCCGCGATGTCGGCTTCGGTATGCGCGGCGGAAACGAAGCCCGCCTCGAATGCCGAGGGCGCAAAGTACACGCCCGCGTCCAGCATGGCGTGGAAGAACTTGTTAAACGCGCGGGCATCGCAAGCCATCACTTCGGCGTAGCTGGTGGGCGGTTGAACGGCGAAATACAGCCCGAACATGCCGCCGACCGACTGGGCGCAAAACGCCACGCCGTGTTTTTTGGCACTCGCCGTCAAGCCTTCAGTGAGTTGCCGGGTGCGTTGCGACAAGCGTTCGTAGAAACCCTCGGCCTGCACCAGTTTCAGGGTCGTCAAGCCCGCTGCCACCGCCACCGGATTGCCGGACAGCGTACCTGCCTGATACACCGCACCCAAGGGTGCCAGGCATTCCATGATGTCGCGTCGTCCGCCGAAGGCCGCCGCAGGCAGTCCTCCCCCCATCACCTTGCCCAACGTGACCAGATCGGGCTTGATGCCGTAATAGCCCTGCGCGCCCTGCATACTGACGCGAAAACCCGTCATCACCTCGTCCAGAATCAGCACTGCGCCGTGTTCGGTACACTGCTTGCGCAATGCCGCCAGAAACTCTGGCTTGGGCAACACCAGATTCATGTTGCCCGCCACCGGCTCCACGATCACCGCCGCAATTTCCGACCCCATCTCGGCGAACGCGCGCTCCAGCCCTGCCGCATCGTTGTAAGTCAGCACCGTGGTCAATGCCGCGATTTCGGCGGGTACGCCTGAGGAACTCGGCTGACCGAAAGTCAGCGCGCCGGAACCCGCCTTGACCAGCAAGCCATCGGAATGGCCGTGGTAGCAACCCTCGAATTTAACGATGCGCGAACGTCCGGTAAAACCGCGCGCCAGACGGATCGCCGTCATGGTCGCTTCCGTGCCGGAACTGACCATGCGCACCATTTCCAGGCTGGGCAACAGGCGGCACAACAGCTCGGCAATTTCCAGCTCTGCGGCGGTCGGCGCACCGAAACCCAGGCCGTTAGCCGCTGCATCCTGCACCGCGCGAACCACATCGGGATGACAGTGCCCGACGATCATCGGTCCCCATGAACCGACATAATCGGTATAGCGTTTGCCGTCCGCATCCCAGACAGTGGCACCGCTGCCTTTCTGGAAAAACAACGGCGTACCACCCACCGAACGAAACGCGCGTACCGGCGAATTCACTCCGCCGGGGATAATCTTCTGTGAAGCGTCAAAAAGGGATTGATTGTGCGATGTCATGTTGCTTCTTCCTCGACTCAATAGGTTAATTTTACGAACTGCTGCGCCGTGCGCGTGATGTCTTCTGCATCGAATAGTGCCGAAATAACGGCTACGGCATCCGCCCCTGCCGCCAATACAGACGCGCCATTCGCAAGCGTGATGCCGCCTATCGCCACCAGCGGCAAGCTCAATTCGCGGCGCGCCAGTCTCAATAGTTCAAGGGTTGCTACCGGCGCGGAAGGCTTGACGGTGGACGTAAAAAAAGCGCCGAACGCCACATAATCCGCACCTGCGACTACCGCCTCATGCGCCACACTCAGCTGATTATAACAAGACACGCCGATTATTTTATGCTGACTGAGCAAGCTGCGCGCCGCAGCCACGCTGCCATCCTCAAAGCCCAGATGCACCCCATCGGCATCCACTCGTTGCGCCAGCAGCGCGTCATCGTTGACGATCAGCATCGCACCAAACTCCTGCGTCAAACCGCGCAGGGCTGTAGCTTGCTCCAAACGCAAGGCATCCTCGCCCAGTTTATTGCGATATTGCAGAACACCCGCACCGCCTTGTAAGGCGAGGCGCACCTTGCGCAGCAATTCCACCGTGTCCTGTTCCTCCGGCGTAATCGCGTAGAGACCACGAATAATGTTTCCGGCCAAACCCGGTGATTCGTCTTGCAACAATCCTACCCTCCTCAATCCTTCTAACTGTAGGGGTAGGAAAATCGTCCACCACAGTGGGTGGACATTTTTGATCCTGCCTCAATCCTGCTATTCCTCATCCTCTTCGCCACGCGCCCAGAACAGGCGATCCGGGATGAACTGCCCCATACCGGGCCTGAAACCCGCCTGCAAAGTTTGCCAGGTATATTCCTGCGCCTCCTTGACCGCCTCGGGGACATCCACCCCCTGCGCCAACAAGGCAGCAATCGCCGAAGCCAGCGTACAACCCGAGCCATGATAAATGTCCGGCAAGCGTTCCCAGCTATCGCGCTGTACCACGCCCTTGCTGCTATATAAAGTATTGACGACCTTGGCAGTTTGCTCGTGCGTACCGGTGATCAGCACATACTCGCAGCCCATTTCCAAAATACGCTTGGCGCATTCATCCAGCGAAGGATTATCGTCTTCGTTGTCTTCATCCGTCGCAATGCGGCGCGCCTCGATACTGTTCGGCGTGATGATGGTTGCCTGCGGAATGAGCAGCTCACGCATCGCATCCAGCATATCTTCGTCGGTCAGTTCGTCGCCGCGCCCGGATGCCAGCACCGTATCCAGCACAAAGGGAACATCGGGATAGTCCGCCAGCACCTCGGCAATCGCCACAATATTTTCCACACTGCCCAGCAAGCCGATCTTGAAAGCCGCCACCGGCACATCTTCCAGCATGGTGCGCGCCTGATCCGCTACCCATTCCGCCTCTATCGGCAGCACGTCATCCACGCCGCTGGTGTCCTGCACGGTGATGGCCGTCACCACCGATAACGGATGACAGCCCATGCTGGCAATCGTCAGCAGGTCAGCCTGTAAACCTGCCCCCCCACTGGGGTCAGTCGCAGCAAAACTCATTACTAAAGGGAAAGATTCGGACATGGCGTTGAAGAGGGTAATATTCGCGTTAAGTCGCGCATTTTACCCTATATGACCGCGCTTACCGATACAAATACCGCTACTTGCTTATTGAGAATCCAATGCGCCTACTACACACCATGCTACGCGTGGGAAATCTGGAAAAATCACTCGCCTTCTATACCGATGTGCTCGGTATGAAACTGCTGCGCCGCGCCGACTACCCGGACGGGAAATTCACCCTGGCCTTTGTCGGCTACACCGACGAACAGCTTGGTGCGGTGATCGAGTTAACCTATAACTGGGGTGTCGAAAGCTATGCGCTGGGCAACGCCTTCGGCCACCTCGCCATCGAAGTGGAAGATGCCTATCAAGCCTGCGAAACAATCAGACAGCGCGGCGGCAAAGTGGTTTGTGAAGCAGGACCGATGCAACACGGCACGACCGTACTCGCGTTTGTCGAAGACCCGGATGGCTACAAAATCGAGCTGATACAGAAAAAAACCGCCTTTTTGATAGACTGATCGTAATGGCTTATTGGCAATAGGCTATTTGGCGGACAAGCCATCTCCCGCGCTAGGAGTCTGTCGGACTTGAAGAATCGTAGCGAAAATTTGGCTGGGCGAGGGCAGATTTTGCTGGTTTCGCAGGTC
>PEUR01000154.1:0-18793 GCA_002780675.1 Gallionellales bacterium CG03_land_8_20_14_0_80_55_15
AACCCCGCTGGGTGTGCGTGAGTATGAGGTGGTTGAGGTTCAGTACCTTTAAATCTGGTGAGTAGTGAGTAGTGAGTGGTGAGTGGTGAGTGGTGAGTGGTGAGTGGTGAGTGGTGAGTGGTGAGTGGTGAGTGTGTTTTTCACATACCACTGATCCGCTCACTACTGATATTTAACCGCGATTGCCCAGTTGTTTCTTGGTCAGAGGCTTCTTGCCGCGATGGCGTGGCATTTGTTTGATTTCAATTTTGTGGATGTCAGGATTGGCTAGATAGACCACCAGAATTTTGCCGATGTGTTGCACGGCAGAAGCATTGAGTTGTGTGCAAATCTCAGTGAGGATGGCTTCACGTTGTTCACGTTCGGCCATGACGCGAATTTTAATCAGTTCATGGAGCTTGAGCGTCTGGGCAATTTCTTTTAATACGGACTCGGTTAAACCCGCATTGCCTATCATCACCGTTGGTTTCAATTGGTGGGCGCGGGCTTTCAGGGCAAGTCGTTCTGCTACGGTAAGGTCTAACATTATTATTCTCAATATTTATCCAAGGCGCGGATTCTAAACGATGAAGGCTTCCAAAACCAGTAAACAATGGATGCGTGAGCATATAAATGATCCTTTTGTGCAGCTCGCCCAAAAAGAAGGTTATCGTTCGCGTGCTGCCTACAAGTTGTTGGAGATAGATGACAGAGATCATTTGCTCAAGCCGGGTATGGTCGTGGTTGATCTGGGTGCGACTCCGGGTGGCTGGTGTCAGGTGGCGGCAAAAAAATTGGGGCAGGGAGGCAAAATCATCGCGCTGGATCTTTTGCCGCTCGATCCGTTGCGGGGAGTGGAGTTCATTCAGGGCGATTTCCGTGAAGAAGCGGTGTTGAATCAACTGGCAGCCAGCCTGCAAGGCAAGCAGGTAGGACTTGTAATTTCGGATATGGCCCCCAACTTCAGCGGCGTTGGTTCGGTTGATCAGGATAGGTCTATGTATCTGGCGGAACTGGCTCTGGAGTTCGCGCTTGAACATCTCAGTCCTGAAGGAAGTTTTCTGGTTAAAGTCTTTCAGGGTGCAGGTTTTGAAGATTACATGAAACTGATGCGCAGCCGTTTTGCCAAGGCAGTGGCGCGTAAACCCCGTGCTTCGCGGAATCGCAGCAGCGAAGTCTATCTATTGGGAACAGGAAAACTTGAGTAATCAGCTGATACATAGTTTAATGTCACACTTCGGTAGCCTCGATGTGTGTAATAAGGAATTATCTTGAACAATTTTAAAAGTATTGCAATTTGGTTGGTTGTGGCCTTGGTGCTGATGACTGTTTTTAACCAGCTCAATTCCCGCCAGCAACAGACTGCGCAGGCACATCTCGACTATTCTCAATTTCTCGACGAAGCCCGGAACGGGCATATCAGTAAAGTCGTTATCGAGGGCCGGAATCTGACCGGGACTTCTACCGATGGCAAGCGCATCAGCACTTACGCGCCCAGCAACGATATCTGGATGGTCTCTGATCTGTTGAAAAATGGGGTGAACATTGAGGCCAAGCCGGAAGAAGGCGAGTCCTTCCTGATGAGTATTTTTGTCTCCTGGTTTCCGATGATCTTGCTGATCGGAGTGTGGATTTTCTTCATGCGACAAATGCAGGGCGGCGGCAAGGGTGGCGCATTTTCATTCGGCAAGAGCAAGGCAAAATTGCTGGATGAAAACAAGGAGCGCGTGACGTTTGCCGATGTGGCAGGTTGCGATGAAGCCAAGGAAGAAGTGTCCGAGCTGGTTGATTTCCTGCGTGACCCAAGCAAGTTCCAGAATCTGGGTGGACGTATTCCGCGCGGCGTACTCCTTGTCGGCAGCCCGGGTACGGGTAAGACCTTGCTCGCCAAGGCGATTGCCGGTGAAGCCAAAGTGCCATTTTTCTCGATTTCCGGTTCGGATTTTGTGGAAATGTTTGTCGGTGTTGGTGCTGCACGGGTGCGCGATATGTTTGAACAGTCCAAGAAGAGTGCGCCTTGCATTATTTTTATTGATGAAATTGATGCGGTCGGTCGTCAGCGTGGTGCGGGGCTGGGCGGCGGCAATGATGAACGCGAACAGACGCTGAATGCCTTGCTGGTTGAAATGGACGGCTTTGAAGGAGCCTCCGGTGTCATCGTGATCGCTGCGACTAATCGTCCCGACGTGCTGGATGCCGCCTTGCTGCGTCCCGGTCGTTTTGACCGCCAGGTCGTTGTGCCGTTGCCGGACATTCGGGGGCGAGAGCAAATTCTTCAGGTTCATATGCGCAAAGTGCCTGCTGCGCCGGACGTGGATGCCAATGTGCTGGCGCGTGGTACGCCCGGTATGTCGGGTGCTGATCTAGCTAACCTGGTTAATGAAGCGGCGTTGTTCGCGGCGCGGCGTGGCAAGCGTTTCGTGGAAATGGATGACTTTGAGGCCGCCAAGGATAAAATATTCATGGGTGCAGAACGTCGTTCCATGGTGATGCCGGAAGAAGAGCGCCGCAATACAGCTTACCACGAGTCCGGTCATGCGCTGGTTGCCAAACTGATGCCCAAGACTGATCCTGTGCATAAAGTCACCATTATCCCGCGTGGTCGCGCGCTGGGGTTGACTATGCAGTTACCCTCCGAAGACCGCTACAGCATGGACAAGGAACGCATCCTTTCCACTATCGCTGTGCTGTTCGGTGGGCGCATAGCGGAAGAAATTTTCATGCATCAGATGACGACGGGCGCTTCCAACGACTTTGAACGCGCCACCGATATGGCGCGCAAGATGGTCACGCAGTGGGGGATGTCCGAGGCATTGGGGATCATGGTGTATGGTGAGAATGAGGGGGAAGTTTTCCTGGGCAGGTCGGTCACCACGCACAAGAACATTTCCGAGGCATCCATGCAGAAAGTGGATGCCGAGATTCGTCGCATTCTCGACGAGCAGTACGCGTTGGCACGCAATCTGATCGAAACGCATCGCGACAAGATCGAGGCGATGACCCGTGCGTTACTGGAATGGGAAACGATAGATGCCGATCAAATCAATGACATCATGGCTGGCAACCCTCCGCGTCCACCCAAACCCAGCAAGGCTGTTGAACCTCCTGCGGCACCCACCGATCAAGGTCCTACCGCACCTGTGGCCAGTACGCCAGTAGCCCCGGTTGTGGGCAACCCCCCTACTGAGCCTGCTAAAGAAAGCTGAAAGTTGCACGCGTGGTCAGACAAAAAACGGTCTGTCCACGCTACTTGCTCAATCATGATGTTGTCCTGCGGCTCATTTCAACTCACTCTATCTCGTCCGCTGGTGATGGGCATCGTCAATGTCACGCCGGATTCATTCTTTGATGGCGGCTTGCAGGGTCGGCGCGAAGCCGCGCTGGCTCATGCCATGCAGTTGCTGGAAGAAGGCGCGGACATCATAGACATCGGTGGGGAATCCACCCGCCCCGGTGCGCAACCTGTCGGCATTCAAGAAGAGCTGGATAGGGTGTTGCCGCTCATTGAGGCGCTGCAAGGTGCGCCCGTTCCGCTCTCCCTAGACAGTTTCAAGCCTGAGGTGATGCAGGCTGCTATCGCTGCCGGAGTGCAGATGGTCAATGACATCAACGCCTTGCAGGATGTTGAAGCGATGCGCGCGGTTGCGGACAGCAATGTCGCCGTGTGTCTGATGCACAAACAGGGCAACCCGCAAACCATGCAATTGCAACCCGCTTACGGTGACGTGGTGACAGAAGTCGCCGAGTTTTTGCGCGCGCGCATTGTGGCAGCGGAATTGGCGGGTATTGCCAGGTCGCGTATCGTCATTGACCCGGGGTTCGGCTTTGGCAAAACGCTGCAACACAATGTCACTCTGTTGCGTGAATTGAACAAATTGACCGAATGGGGGGTACCCGTGCTGGCTGGATTGTCGCGTAAATCCATGCTGGGTACGCTGACGGGAAGGGATGTTGAACAGCGTCTCACGGCAAGTGTGGCAGCGGCATTGATCGCCGTGCAGCGCGGGGCAAAAATAGTGCGCGTACATGATGTGCGGGCGACAGTAGATGCGTTAAAAATTTGGAATGCGGTGAATTTGGCATAGCCGCGCGATTTGTCGCGCTGCTACGTTTTTGATAGGAAAATCAAATGACTAAGAAGTATTTTGGCACTGATGGTATACGCGGTCGTGTGGGTAAGTTCCCGATTACACCGCAGTTTGTGATGAATCTGGGCTATGCCGCCGGCAAGGTGCTGGCCAATTTGGAGCATACCGCAGGAGAGCGTCCGGCAGTATTGATAGGCAAGGACACGCGCATTTCTGGCTATATGCTGGAATCGGCGTTGCAAGCCGGATTGATTGCCGCAGGAGTGGATGTTTACCTGGCAGGACCCGTTCCTACTCCCGCTGTGGCTTATTTGACACGCACGTTGCGTTTGCAGGCGGGTATTGTGATTTCTGCCTCGCATAACCCCTTCGAGGATAACGGCATCAAGTTCTTTTCTGCCAGCGGCACAAAATTACCGGATGAGATTGAACATGCTATCGAAGCTGGGCTGGAGGCAGAAATTAAAATAGAATCCTCTGGTCAACTCGGCAAGGCTAAGCGTTTGGATGATGCATCGGGTCGTTATATCGAATTTTGCAAGAGTACCTTTCCTTCAGCGATGAATCTGCGCGGCATGAAGATTGTCGTAGATTGTGCGCATGGCGCAACTTACAACATCGCTTCACCTGTATTTCATGAGCTGGGCGCGGAAGTCGTGGCGATTGGCGTGACCCCGGATGGAATAAATATCAATGCGGGCTTTGGTGCAACGTCTCCGGCCAACCTGCAAAAAGCGGTGGTCGAACATCGGGCAGATGTCGGTATCGCGCTGGATGGTGATGGTGACAGGCTCATCATGGTAGATAGTGCAGGCAAACTCTACGATGGCGACCAGTTGTTGTTCATCATCGCCAAGCATCGCCAGCAACAGGGCAGATTGCATGGCGGGGTGGTGGGTACGCTGATGACCAATCTGGCCTTTGAACACGCCATGCGGCGTTTGAGTATCCCTTTCCTGCGCGCCAAAGTGGGCGACCGCTACGTCATGGAATTGTTGCAACAGCAAGGTTGGCAGATTGGTGGGGAGAATTCAGGTCATATCATTTGTCTGGATAAACACAGCACCGGTGATGGTATCGTTTCAGCCCTGGAAGTCCTGCACGCGCTGCACACCCGTCATTTGAGCCTGGCTGAAATGTCGCAGGATTTGCAGCTTTATCCGCAAGTGTTGATCAACGTGCGCGTGCATGGTGTCACAAAGTTGAAAGATAACGCCGAAATCAACGCGGCAGTTGCCGAAGCCGAACGTGCTTTGGATGGCAAGGGGCGCGTGTTGCTGCGTCCTTCCGGCACGGAGCCATTGTTGCGCGTGATGGTGGAGGGCGAAGAAGGCGCGTTAGTGCAGCAGTGCGCGGAGCAAATTGCGGCAGCGGTGCGCATTGCTGCGGCTGAATGATGCACTGAGGTAAACCCCCGGCTATGCCGGGGGACGCGTTCAGGTTTGAGCGTTCCGGCGTTCATTGAAGAACGACCTTAAAATCCAGCAACCTTATTCACCCACTTGCAGGGGGGTAGAAACTGAATATGAATACAAGCAAAATCTAAGGAAACGCTGATTTATTTGTCATTCCGGCGCGGAGGGTTTAGCAGGAAGGCGCACGGTGGCTGCTCGCAAAGCCGGAATCCAGCGCCTTGATTAAAAAGGGTTTTCGCTTTTGCGAAAACAACAAAATCGAATAAATCAGCCTCTCCCTAACCCTATCCCCGTTGTCCTCTCGCGTCGCAAGCGGGGGAAAGCGAAAACGAATCGCTACGCGAGTTTCATGTTAACGCAACGGTCATGCGGCCACAGCTTCTTCATCAAACTCCAGCACTACCTTACCAGCCTTCACATCCACGGTGACTTTGCCGCCGTTTGCCAGTTTGCCGAATAGCAGTTCGTCTGCCAGCGCGGAACGGATAGTGTCTTGTATCAACCTTGCCATCGGGCGTGCGCCCATCAGCGGGTCGAAGCCGTTTTCGGCCAGGTAATCCTTGAGTGCGTCGGTGAACAGTGCGTCCACTTTTTTGTCGTGTAGCTGTTCTTCCAATTGCATCAGGAATTTGTCCACCACGCGCAGGATGACGGGTTTGTCCAGTTGCGCAAATGAGACGATGGCATCCAGACGGTTGCGGAATTCAGGCGTGAATATGCGTTTGATGTCGCCCATTTCGTCGCCAGCGGCGGCCGTTTTGGTGAAGCCCATACTGCTTTTGTTGAGCGCTTCTGCACCCGCGTTAGTGGTCATGATGACCACTACGTTGCGGAAGTCTGCTTTTCGCCCGTTGTTGTCGGTGAGTGTGCCGTGGTCCATCACTTGCAGCAGGATATTGAAGATGTCCGGGTGGGCTTTTTCGATTTCATCCAGTAGCAACACGCAATGCGGCTGTTTGCTGATCGCTTCGGTCAATAATCCGCCCTGGTCGAAGCCCACATAGCCGGGCGGCGCGCCGATCAGGCGCGACACGGCATGTCTTTCCATGTATTCGGACATATCGAAACGGTGCAGCGGCATACCCATCGCATAAGCGAGTTGGCGCGCCACTTCCGTCTTGCCGACACCGGTAGGCCCCGAAAACAGGAAGCTGCCGATCGGTTTCTGCGGGTCGCCCAGGCCGCTGCGCGACATTTTGATGGCGCGCGCCAGCATGTCTATCGCCCTGTCCTGACCAAATACGGTGGTCTTCAGATCACGGTCCAGATTCTTCAGCGCGTTGCGGTCGTCGTGCGATACGGTGCGCGGTGGAATGCGTGCGATTTTGGCGATGATCTCTTCAATTTCGTGTTTGCCTATGGTCTTTTTTTGTTTGGATTTTGGCAAAATGCGTTGTGCCGCACCGGCTTCGTCGAGTACGTCTATCGCCTTGTCGGGCAAATGGCGGTCGTTGATATAACGTGCAGAAAGTTCGGCGGCGCTGGTGATCGCTGCGGCACTGAACTTGATGCCATGATGATCTTCGAAGCGCGACTTCAGCCCCTTGAGTATTTCGATCGTTTCTTCGACAGAGGGTTCGGCTACGTCCACTTTCTGGAAGCGGCGTGACAGGGCGGAATCTTTCTCAAAGATGCCGCGATACTCCTGATAGGTAGTCGCCCCGATGCATTTCAGTTCACCTGAGGACAGCGCCGGTTTGAGCAGATTGGAGGCATCCATCGTGCCGCCTGATGCCGCGCCTGCGCCGATTAGCGTGTGTATCTCGTCTATGAACAGCACCGCATTGGGCGCTTCCTTGAGTTCTTTGAGCACCGCCTTCAAGCGTTGCTCGAAATCGCCGCGATATTTTGTACCCGCCAGCAAAGCCCCCATGTCCAACGAATAAACCTGTGCGTCTTTCAGCACTTCAGGTACATCGTCCTCGACGATGCGGCGCGCCAGACCTTCGGCAATCGCCGTCTTGCCCACGCCTGCCTCGCCGACCAGCAGCGGATTGTTCTTGCGGCGGCGGCACAGGGTTTGTATCACGCGATCAAGTTCCAGTTTGCGACCGATCAGCGGATCTATTTTTCCGGCTAATGCACAAGCATTGAGATCCTGCGTGTAGTGCTTCAATACGCTTTCATCGCTGGCCGGTTGTGTGGTCGTCGTTTCGCCTTGTGCCGGGACGGCATCGGCTTGAGCGCTGTTGCCGTGAACGATCTGGTTTACCACATCAATGCGGTTGATATTGCGTTGCGTGAGGAAATGCACCGCATGGGAGTCTTTTTCTCCAAACAGGGCAGCGAGGATATTCGCGCCGGAGATTTCCTTCTTGTTGGCGGATTGGGCGTGCAGGATGGCACGCTGGATGACACGCTGAAAGCCCAGGGTGGGTTGCGTGTCCATGTCGCCATTGCCGGAAACTGCCGGGGTGTTGGCATCAATGAATTCGGTGATCACCTGGCGTAGCTCTTCGATGTTTGCACCGCAGGCACGCAACACCTGCGCTGCGGAAGCGTTGTCAAGCATGGCGAGCAACAGATGCTCAACGGTAATGAATTCGTGACGTTTCTGGCGTGCCTCGACAAAGGCCAAGTGCAAACTGACTTCCAAATCTTGTGCAATCATTTTAAATTTCCTCCATGCCGCATCGTAACGGATGCCCGTGTAGTTGTGCAAATTCCGTTACCTGCACGACTTTGGTTTCGGCTACGTCGCGGGTGTAAATCCCGCAAACGGCTGATCCTTCGTTGTGAACTTTGAGCATCAGTTGCAGTGCGCGTTCCCGATTGATGGCAAAAAAACGTTGCAGCACTTCGATGACAAATTCCATCGTGGTGTAATCGTCGTTGTATAAAATCACCTTGAACATGCCAGGTGGTTTGATTGCCGCGCGTTCCGGCGCGAGCGCGGTGTTGTCATGAGGTTGTGTGGGCATAATTTAGGGTGCATTTTGTCACTGATGTAATCGGTTAGCTTAATGATTAGTGATGTTTTTTCAAGTCTATTCATAAATAAAGCACATTAACCATTTGACAGGAAAGGGTTGTAAAGGTTAAAAAGCGCACTGGCGTTTGTTTCAGAGTGATTGCGGAGGTTGTGCGGGCTTGGATTCAAACAGTTCAGCGGGGGGGACCCGTTATTTTTAAGGTGAGGAAGCAATATCATGGCAACTGGTACAGTTAAATGGTTCAACGATGCAAAAGGTTTCGGTTTCATTACGCCTGACGATGGTAGCGAAGATCTGTTCGCGCATTTCTCCGCGATCAATATGAGCGGCTTCAAGTCGCTTAAAGAAGGCCAAAAGGTCAGCTTTGACGTGACTCAAGGACCTAAAGGCAAGCAAGCCTCAAACATCCAAGCACCTTAATCGCTGCTTCGTTGGAAAAAAGCCCGGCACTGCCGGGCTTTTTTGTTGGGGGTGGTCATAAGCCATTGCTTTTGCAAGACACTCAATCACTCGCTGGGGGAGTACGGTCTCTTGATTGAATATATTTAAAATTATTCAATATAATCAATTTGTTATAATTTAAGAAATCGAGGCTAATGCTGCATTAAACGTAGCGCTGGGACGCATGGCCCCGGATGTCCTGGCAAAGTCAGGGTGGTAATAGCCGCCCATGTCCACCGGTTTGCCCTGGGCTGCAATCAATTCGGCATTTATCTTTGCCTCGTTGTCTGTCAGTGTTTTGGCCAACGCGGTGAAACGCGCTGCAATCGCTTTGTCCCGGGTCTGTGTGGCTAACGCCTGCGCCCAATACAGTGCGAGGTAGAAATGACTGCCCCGGTTATCAATTTCACCCAGCTTGCGGGACGGGGTCCGGTTGTTTTCCAGAATTTTCCCGTTGGCTTCATCCAGTGTGTCTGCCAATAGTTGCGCCTGGGGATGATTAAATTTTTGCGCCAGATGTTCGAGCGATACGCCAAGCGCCAGAAACTCGCCCAGTGAATCCCAGCGCAGATAGCCTTCCTGCTGGAACTGTTGGACGTGTTTGGGGGCAGAGCCGCCCGCGCCGGTTTCAAACATGCCTCCACCGCTCATCAGCGGGACGATGGAGAGCATTTTTGCGCTGGTGCCCAGTTCAAGAATCGGGAACAGGTCGGTGAGGTAATCGCGCATGACGTTGCCCGTGACCGAGATGGTGTCCTGTCCCGCCCGGATACGGTCTATGGAAACTTGTATCGCCTCTTCGGGGGTCAGGATGCGGATGTCCATGCCGCGGGTATCGTGATCCTTGAGGTAACGCGTCACTTTTGCAATGATCTGTGCATCGTGGGCGCGGTTCTTGTCCAGCCAGAAAATAGCGGGCGTGCCCGTGGCGCGCACGCGCGTGACAGCCAGCTTGACCCAATCCTGAATGGGCGCATCTTTGGCCTGGCACATACGGAAGATGTCGCCTTGTTCGACTTTTTGTTCCAGCAGCGTTGTGCCGGATGCATCCACGATACGCACCGTGCCGTTGCCGCTGATTTCAAAGGTCTTGTCATGTGAGCCGTATTCCTCGGCCTGTTGCGCCATCAGTCCGACATTGGGCACGCTGCCCATGGTCTTGGGATCGAATGCGCCGTGTTTCTTGCAGTCTTCGATGACCACCTGATAAATGCGCGCGTAGCAGCGGTCGGGAATCATCGCTTTGGTGTCGTGCAATTTGCCGTCTGCGCCCCACATTTTCCCGGATTCGCGGATCATGGCGGGCATGGACGCATCCACGATGATATTGCTTGGTACATGCAGATTGGTGATGCCCTTGTCCGAATTGACCATCGCAAGGGGCGGGCGGGTTTGATAGGTTGCCTGAATGTCTGCTTCGATTGCGGAGCGTTGTGCTTCCGGCAGCGTCGCAATTTTTGCGTAGAGGTCGGCTAAGCCGTTGTTGACGTTGACTCCCAGGGTACTGAACAGCGCTGCGTGCTTTTCAAAAACCTCCTTGAAATAAACGGTCACGGCATGGCCGAACATGATGGGGTCGGAAATTTTCATCATGGTGGCCTTGAGATGCAATGACAACAGCACCCCTTGCTGTTTTGCCTCTTGCATCTGCGCTTCGTAAAACGCGCGCAGGGCGCGGCGGCTCATCACGCAAGCATCTATGACTTCCCCCTCCAGCAAGGCTAGTTTGTCTTTCAGGACGGTGGTCTTGCCATCATCAGCCTGAAACTCGATACGCACCGCGCCGGCACCTTCAACTGTCACAGATTTTTCGCTGCCATAGAAATCGCTGGCGTTCATGTAGGACACATGGGTCCTGGAATCGCGGCTCCAGGCACCCATTCTGTGCGGATTATTGCGGGCAAACTGCTTCACGGAAAGTGCGGCGCGGCGGTCTGAATTGCCTTCCCTTAGCACGGGGTTGACGGCACTGCCCAGCACCTTGCCATAGCGCGCCTTGATGGCTTTTTCAGCGTCGTTTTGAGGTTCGTCGGGATAATCGGGTACCTCGAAACCCTGTGCCTGCAATTCGGCAATCGCCGCTTTTAGTTGTGGAGGGGTGGCGCTGACATTCGGCAGCTTAATGATATTGGCTTCGGGTTGATGCGTCAGCGCGCCCAGTTCGCTTAGCGCATCGGCGACTTTCTGGCTACCGGTCAGATTTTCCGGGAAATTTGCGAGGATGCGTCCGGCCAGAGAGATGTCCCTGGTTTCAACGCTAACGCCCGCCGCCTTAGTGAAGGCTTGCACGATGGGCAGCAGAGAATAGGTTGCCAGCGCGGGCGCTTCATCAACCATCGTGTAAATAATTTTAGGACTTGTCATGTTTTTTCTTTCAAGTTGGTTCTTTTCACCGGAGCTTGTATCTGCCAGGGGGGGGGAGAGTTTGCGGTAAACTGCCCGCTCGAAAATAAACCGAAATTGTTATGGGAAGTATTCTGCTATTCAATAAACCGTTCGGCGTAATTTGCCAATTCAGCCGGGATGGCCTGCATCCAACGCTGGCGGATTATATTCCTGTTCCTGAATTTTATCCCGCCGGACGCCTGGATACCGACAGTGAAGGCTTGCTGGTGTTGACCGACGATGGACCGTTGCAACACCGGATCACCGACCCGAAACACAAATTGCCCAAGACCTACTGGGTGCAGGTGGAAGGTGTGCCGGATGAGGTCGCACTGGGGCAGTTGCGTCGGGGGGTGTCACTCAAGGACGGCGTTACCCTGCCTGCTGATGTCCGTTTGATGGATACGCCCTTGATGCTCTGGCCGCGCAATCCGCCCATCCGCGAGCGGCTAGCCATTCCGACCCGTTGGCTGGAACTGACGATACGCGAAGGCAAAAACCGCCAGGTGCGACGCATGACCGCAGCAGTGGGTTTCCCTACGCTACGTCTGATCCGTTACCGCATCGGCGAATGGACGCTGGACAAGCTGGAACCGGGTCAATGGCAGTTACTGTGAAACGCGCCGCCTGTGGTAGGGCTATGTGCGTATCAGTGAATGACGGGCGTTTCGTCTGGTGCCGGGGGCAAGTCAGCCGGGAGCTGATCTGCTGATTCTTCCTTCTGGCCGGATTTTTTCAGGAGTTTGTCGGCTTTTTTCTTTTGTTTGGCTAATTCTTTCTGGCGTTTTTCGTAGCTGTAGTTGGTCTTTGCCATCTGATGTTGGATCCTTTCTTGCAATGAAATCCATTGCGCATTGTGAGTATCTGTAAAAGTTAAGCAGACTGAGGCATCTGCCTTGCGCGTGCTGCCGATGAAATTTATCTGCCGCGACGTGCGGCGGGTTTCGGCGAAAACAGCGCGGGTTGCGGCATGGCTTGATGGCGAGCCGCTTCGGACATATGTTTTTCAGCGGCTGGTCTTTGGGGTTCGCGTGGCTTTGCCTCCTGTTCGGCGCGGGGCTGGCTGGCACGCGGTTGATTGCTTCGGTTGGGATTCGTTCGAGCCTGTCCATCACGCGGCTGTCCATTGCGAGCCTGGCCGGGCTGTTGCGGATTACCGGGTTTGCGGGCATTGCGCGACGATGGGGCATTACCCGCTGCCGGGGAATTGCCGGTTTTTGCCGTGGTGTTGCTGTGTCGCCGCTGACCGTGCTGGGGGCGCGGTTCGCGTGGCGCTTCGGGCGGAATGTGGGTGGGCGGTACAAAACTTTCGAGGGTGACGCGCGGTATCTGCGTCTTGATCAGTCGTTCGATATTCTTCAGGTGTTCTATTTCTTCATTGTCCACCAGCGAAATAGCCGCGCCATTGCTGCCTGCACGACCCGTGCGACCGATGCGGTGGACGTAATCTTCAGGCACGTTGGGCAGCTCGAAATTCACCACGTGGGGCAGTAACTCGATGTCCAGACCGCGCGCGGCGATGTCGGTGGCAACCAGCACGGGCAAGCTACCGTCCTTGAATTGCGCCAATGCCTTGGTGCGCGCCGACTGGCTCTTGTTGCCGTGGATCGCCATCGCCGGGATGTCGTCCTTGCACAGTTTTTCTGCCAGGCGGTTCGCGCCGTGCTTGGTGCGGGTGAATACCAGCACCTGTTTCCAGTCATTGTGCTTGATGAGGTGGATCAGCAAATAGCTCTTCAGCTTCTGCGGGATCATGTGGACAGTTTGTTCGACCAGTTCGGAGGTGGTGTTGCGGCGCGCCACTTCGACGAAGCCGGGGTTGTTCAGCAGACCGTCAGACAGATTCTTGATCTCGTCCGAGAAGGTCGCCGAGAACAACAGGTTCTGGCGTTTTTTAGGCAATAAAGCGAGAATTTTTTTGATGTCGCGGATAAAGCCCATGTCCAGCATACGGTCGGCTTCGTCCAGCACCAGAATTTCTACCGCCGACAAGTCCAGTGTCTTTTGTCCGATGTGATCGAGCAAACGCCCTGGGGTGGACACCAGAATGTCAATTTTGCCGCGCAGGGATTTGATTTGCGGGTTGATGTTCACGCCGCCGAACATCACCATGGAGCTGAGTTGCAAGTATTTGCCGTAGGTCTGCACCGATTCTTCCACTTGGGCTGCGAGTTCGCGCGTCGGGGTCAGAATCAGGCAGCGCGGGCTGCCGTTGCGTTGATTTTCAAGCGGTTTGGCATTGAGCAGATGCAATAGCGGCAGGGTGAAACCAGCGGTCTTGCCCGTGCCGGTTTGTGCGCCCGCCAGCAAGTCTCCGCCCGCGAGAACCAGCGGAATCGCTTGCGCCTGCACGGGGGTGGGGGTGGTGTAGCCCGCGTCATTGATGGCGCGCATTAAGGGTTCTGCCAGATTCAGGCTGGCGAAAGTAATTTCATTTGTCAAAACAATACTCCTGCGACGGCCTGACGCTCAAAATAAGCGCCACCAATCGAGGCAGACGAATGTGTGATCGAAAGATCGGGTGTGAGTTAAGAGACCGCTACGCTGATTGGTCGGGCGCAGGGGGCGCGCATTGTAACAGCATGGAGGGGATATAGGGAATCAATGCGTAGTAAATGGCTTGCCTAATGTATAATGCGCGCCTTTTGAAAATTACCAGATAGGAAGAACCATGCCTATTTACGCATATACCTGTTCCAGTTGCGGCGTGCAAAAGGACGTGATGCAGAAGATCAGCGACCCGTTGCTGACGACTTGTCCCGAGTGCGGCCGGGAGACTTTTACCAAACAATTGACTGCGGCAGGCTTTCAGCTGAAGGGTAGCGGCTATTACGCTACCGACTTCAAGGATAAACCGAAAGCTGAGTGCGCGCCTTGCGCCAGCGCCGCAAGTTGTCCGGCGGCGAACGGGAACGCATGAAAAAATACCTTATAACCGGTTTGCTGGTTTGGGTGCCGCTGGGTATCACCCTCTGGGTGCTGAATCTGACCATCACTACGATGGATCAGACCTTGCTGTTGCTGCCCGAACATTGGCATCCCGACCGCTGGCTGGGCATCCATATACCCGGCCTGGGCATTATCCTGACTTTTGCGGTAGTGCTGACAACGGGCTTGTTGATACGCAATATTTTCGGTCAGCGGCTGTGGGCGGCTTCTGAAAAAGGCATGTTGCATATTCCCTTTGTTGGCAGCATCTACAAGGGCGTGAAGCAGGTCAGCGACACGCTGTTATCGGGCAGCGGCAATTCGTTCCGCCAGGTTTTACTGGTGCGCTACCCGCACCCGCATGCTTGGTCGCTAGCCTTTCAAACTAACGTGCCCGGCGGCGTGAGTGACTGTTTTGACGAGGAATATGTAGCGGTCTTCATTCCCACGACGCCCAGTCCGGTCAACGGTTTTTATTTTTTCGTGCGTCGCGCCGACACCATCGCACTGGATATGACGGTGGATGCTGCCTTGCGCACGATTGTTTCGATGGGCGTGGTAGCAGATGTCGAACACAGTCCCCGTCAACATTACACAGCTAACAACGATTTTTCCTAGAGATTACATTATGCGTACACATTATTGCGGCACACTCAACACCGATCAACTCGACCAGACCGTCACTATTTGCGGCTGGGCGCACCGTCGTCGTGATCATGGCGGGGTGATTTTCATTGATTTGCGCGACCGCGAAGGTCTGGCGCAGGTGGTGTGTAATCCCGATCAGGTGGAAATGTTCAAAATCGCCGAATTGGTGCGCAACGAATTTGTGTTGCGCGTCACCGGCCTCGTGCGCCATCGTCCTGAAGGGGCTTCCAACAGCAATCTGGTGAGCGGTGAAATCGAAATCGTGTGTCAGGAAATCGAGGTGTTGAACGCAGCGCTTACGCCGCCGTTCCAACTAGATGACGAAAATCTCTCCGAGACCGTGCGTCTGACGAATCGCGTGATAGACCTGCGCCGTCCGCAGATGCAAAAAAACATGATGCTGCGCTATAAAGTGGCGATGGCGTTCCGCCGCTTTCTGGACAGTCGCGGCTTTATAGACATTGAAACGCCGATGTTGACCAAGTCCACCCCGGAAGGCGCGCGCGACTATCTGGTGCCGTCGCGCGTGCATCCCGGAGAATTTTTTGCATTGCCGCAATCTCCCCAATTATTCAAGCAGTTACTGATGGTCGCGGGTTTTGACCGCTATTATCAGATCACCAAATGCTTCCGCGACGAAGACTTGCGCGCCGACCGTCAGCCGGAATTCACTCAGGTGGATATCGAGACTTCATTCCTCAACGAGACGCAGATTACCGCCTTGACCGAAGAGCTGATCCGCACCGTGTTCAAGGAAGCGATGGCGGTGGATTTGCCCAATCCCTTCCCGCGCATGACCTATCACGAGGCGATGGCGCGCTTCGGTTCGGACAAGCCGGATTTGCGCGTCACGCTGGAGCTGACCGAAGTCACCGATGCGATGAAGGACGTGGCTTTTAAGGTGTTCGCGGGTGTGGCGAATTCGGCCAATGGTCGTGTGGCTGCCTTGCGCGTGCCGAACGGCGCGGCTTTCACCCGTGGCGAGATTGACGAATACACCAAGTTTGTCGGCATTTACGGCGCGAAGGGCTTGGCTTACATCAAGGTCAACGACATCACGCAACTCAATGAAACCGGGCTGCAATCGCCTATCGTGAAGAACCTCCACGAAGCGGCGCTGAAGACCGTCATCGAGCGCACCGGCGCACAAAACGGCGACATCATTTTCTTCGGCGCGGACAAGGAAAAGGTGGTCAACGATGCGCTGGGCGCATTGCGTTGCAAGATTGGTCACGACAAGGGTTATGTCAACGGCCATGCATGGGAGCCGCTGTGGGTGGTGGATTTCCCGATGTTTGAATACGACGAGGAAGCCAAACGCTGGACGGCCTGCCACCATCCGTTCACGATGCCCAAGGACGAGCATATCGAGTTTCTGGAAACCGATCCGGGGCGCTGTCTGGCCAAGGCTTACGATCTGGCCTTGAACGGTTGGGAACTGGGTGGCGGTTCGGTGCGCATCCACAAGGAGTCCGTGCAGAGCCTGGTATTCCGCGCGCTCAAAATTGACGCAGAAGAAGCGCAGCTCAAATTCGGCTTCCTGTTGGATGCGCTGCAATATGGCGCGCCCCCGCATGGCGGGCTGGCGTTCGGTCTGGACCGCATCGTCACCATGATGACCGGTTCGGAATCCATTCGCGATGTGATCGCCTTCCCCAAGACGCAGCGCGCGCAATGCCTGTTGACGCAAGCGCCGAGCGCGGTGGACGAACGCCAGTTGCGCGATCTGCACATCCGCCTGCGCCAGCAAGTGCAAACCACGGCGGAAATCGCTTAGTCTGATACCTAGAAAAATTTATATTTATTCAATGTAATCATAATGATACGAATAAGTCTGTGGCGTAATTTGCGTATTGTCCGGGCGGTATTGCTGGTTTTGTCGTTATCGGCATTGCAGGCGTGTCAGCCCGGTCATGAGGGTTCGGCAACCTCTGCTGACTTGCCTGCTGCTGTGCAGAACCAGTCAAAGCCGGGGCAGCTCGATCCGGCCAGTGGTCTGCCGGTTATTGCCTTAAATGAATTGCCGCCGGAAGCGCGTGACACGTTGCGCGCCATCAAGCAGGGCGGGCCGTTTGCCTTTGACCGTGATGGTGTGGTATTCGGTAATCGGGAAAGGGTCTTGCCAAACCATCCGCGCGGTTATTATCATGAATACACCGTAACAACCCCGGGGGTGCGTACACGGGGTGCGCGCCGCATCATCACTGGCGCACCGGTCGAGTATTATTACACTGCGGATCATTACCAATCTTTCAAAAGTATTCGGGAGTAGCCATGTCAAAAGATGCCACTGCATTAGCATCTCGTCATTCGGCGTTGAATAATCGGGCGAGCGAAAAATCAGCATCCGTAGCGCAAGGAGTGAACACGGAAAATGCGCTCACTGTGCCAACACTCGCTGTACCCCAACTGAACAATCTTGCGGCTGCCGCTTGCATCCGCTCGGATTATGCTGCGGATGACTTGCGTGATGCGGCGATTGCGGCGGGATACGCGCTGTTCGAGGCTGAGATGAAGGGCATCAAAGGCAAGAAAAATCTGCTCAATGCGTTGGCGCAAGCCGCCCAATATCCAGATGAATTTGGCGAAAACTGGGATGCGCTAGTGGATGTGTTGTGCGATTTTTCGTGGCACCCTGCCCCGGGCTATGTGTTTTTGTTGCGCAATGTCAGTCCCACACTCGGACTATCTGTCAATGACCGGGAAATTGCCCAGGATATCTTCGATGATACGGTGGTGTATTGGCGGCAGCGTAACAAGCCATTCTGGATATTCCTGCTTTAGCTTATGTCAGGAACGAAACAGCCTGTTTCCGTGCTGGTGGTGATTTATACCGCAGAGCTTGAGGTGTTGTTGCTGGAGCGTGCCGACCATCCCGGTTACTGGCAGTCAGTGACCGGCAGCCGCGAAGATGAAGAATCCTTGCGCGATACGGCTATCCGTGAAGTGCGGGAAGAGACGGGGCTGGATGCCAGCCAGTATCAGTTTGACGATTGGCAGCAGCAAAATAGCTATGAAATCTATCCTCGCTGGCGGCATCGTTACCCTGATGGAGTCACGCAAAACACCGAACATGTGTTCGGATTGCAGTTACCCAAACGACAGGCGGTGCGGCTTGCCGAGCGTGAACACTTGAATTATCAGTGGTTATCGAGGCAGGACGCGGCCCAGATGGTTTTTTCGCCAAGCAATCGTGCCGCGATTTTGGCGTTCCCCTCCGCTAACTTGAAACTCGCGTAACGAACCGTTCGCTGTTTCCGTCGCTTGTGGCTGTGAAGACTGGAATGCGGGGCGGCATGATGGGGTTTTATTATGGGGCGTGGTGAATTTTCCATGCACGTCAGCTTTAAGTAAATATGAAATTTGACTGTTATCGAAGGTTCTATGTTACTTAATCAAGATATTTTTGAGTTAACTGAAAAGGGCAAGCACGAAGTGTCAGCGGGAATGCAACCCGGGGGTGGGATTGTTGGCGATGCCAGGTTTATTCTGCCCTTGTTCGTCAACGGTTTGACGCTCGGTGAGGTAGTGGAAAAGTTGCCGTCCAGCGTGCGTGCCTGCTGTATGGCGACTGTCAACAACTTACTGACTGGAGGTTACATAGTTGCTCATGCTGAAACGGAATTGTCCTTGCAGCCGCTGACTTGGGTGTCACCCACCCCCTCGGGTGACGAACCTATTTTGACTGTGGTTGAGGAGGACGCAGGCCTGGATTTTACCGGCAGGTTTCCTGGCGTTAATCCGAAAAATCCAGAGCTTGATAAACGGCTACCGCCGGTTGTTGTCAATTCGCTGGACGAGGAAATCGAAAGCCGTTCCGAACAGCGGGCAATCGAGAAAATCAAGCAGTTTGAGCAGGATATGAACAATACCTTCGCGCAAATAACGGAACACGAGATTTTGCTGGCCGAGCAGGAAAAACTGTCCAGGCAGCAGGCGATGGTGGAGAGCGCGCGCTTGAGTCCGATATACGAAA
>PEUR01000154.1:18830-18972 GCA_002780675.1 Gallionellales bacterium CG03_land_8_20_14_0_80_55_15
TGCCGAACTGGCCGAAGTTCTCCACGTGGGGGTATGGCGTGAAAGGAAAGAACAGGATTTTTTGCTGCATGAAGGGGATTCTGCAAAATCGTTTTATGTGATGTTGAGAGGCTTTGCCGGGGTAGTCAAGCGTGAAAGACTG
>PEUR01000088.1 GCA_002780675.1 Gallionellales bacterium CG03_land_8_20_14_0_80_55_15
TATGTGTTGCACCAGCAGTTGCGCCAACTGGGGCTGCAAGGCACCAGGCTGGCGAGTGCGCAACCCAAGACAGTCATCCTCTCGCTGTTCAAAATTGCCGTGCGGGTCAAACCATACAAGGATCGCGTGCTGCTCCACCTGGCTACGGCCTGCCCGGTCAAATCAATACGGGCACAGGTCTGTCAACGACTTTGCCCGGCTGGCAGGAAACCCGCCATGCGAGCCTCTCCATGACCTGACACGTTTGGCTCACGAAACCACGCCACCCCCCTTTCCGATAACTGACTCACGCTTTATCCCGCCAACGGGGGGGGGAGCTTCGCCTGAAAATCAAAAAATGGCACTACACTTGATAAAACGGCACGGTGAAGAATTTACGCAAAGTTCAGGGTAGATGTTGCGCGAACCAGTCCGCCGCGCTGTGAGCTGCCTGCCGCAGCGTGCCGGGTTCCTCGAACAAATGAGTTGCACCGGGTATCAGCGTCAATTTTTTTTCGCAATTCAGTAGCGCATATGCCTGCTGATTTAATTCGATCACACCATAATCCGCGTCGCCCACGATCAGTAAGGTCGGCGCGCTCACGCGGCTCAGGGCAGGTACTCCGGCAAGGTCGGGGCGACCCCCGCGCGATACCACCGCGCTAATCTTGTCGCCCATATTGGCGGCGGCCTGCAACGCGGCTGCCGCGCCAGTGCTGGCACCAAAATAGCCCAGTTGCAAGGCTTGTGTCTCGGGGCTGCCCTGCAACCACACCGTGGCGGCAAGCAGGCGGCGCGTGAGCAGCGCGATATCGAAACGCGCTTCGTAATCCTGATCTTCTCCACTTGTCAGCAGGTCGAACAGCAGCGTGGCGATGCCGCGCCGTTGCAGCACTTCGGCAACATATGTGTTGCGCGGGCTGAAGCGGCTGCTGCCGCTGCCGTGGGCGAACAGCACCACGCCATGCGCGGACGGTGGCACGATCAGATCGCCATCAAGCCAGACCGCATCGGCCGGAATAGTTACGGTGGTCATTTTTCTGCCTTCATTGTCTGTCAATCATTCGTCCATGGCACTGAGTTGCGCACGCAGGGTCTCCACCTCGTCCAGCAATTGCAGTGCCAGTGCCACGCCGGCGAGGTTGATGCCCAAATCGCGTTGCAGGCGCAATGCCACGCTGGCGCGCCGGATATGCTTGCCGGTGAAACGCCAATTTTGCCGCTCGCGCCCTATGGGGATCAGGATGCCTTCTTCGACCAGTTCGATGATGCGTTCAGTATGCACCGCGCAAATGGCGCAAATTTCGCTCAGGGTTAGCGCGGTTTGCGCTTCCATGACGAGGCCGCTCAGTGGTTGGCGCATTGCTTCGCTATCCATGTTCACACTCCCAGTTTGCTACGCGGGTTAAAGGTTTGAAACTGCTTGGCCAGATTGCGGTAGTGCGCTTGAGTCGTTTCGCTGTCGGCGGGCGGCAAAACGATTTGCAGAATGACGTAAAAATCGCCCGGCGTGCTGCCCGGAATGCCCCGACCTTTCAGCCGCAGCCTGCCACCCGTCACGGAATTTGCCGGTACTTTGAGCTCGACGTTTCCAGACGGCGTGGGAACTTTTACGGTCGCGCCCAGCGCGGCCTCCCAGGGGGCGAGGGGTAAGTCGAGATAAATGTCACGTTGTTCGACACGGTAAAACGGATGCGCACGGAACTCGACTTCCAGGTACAGGTCGCCCGGTTTGCCCTGCCCGACAGCTTGCACGCCCTGTCCCGTCAGCCGGATATGTTGTCCGGCGTGTATGCCGCGCGGAATAGTCACATTCAGCTTGTGTTCGCGCATGGACAGGTGTCCGCTCATGTCAACCTCGGGCGACTGAAGCGTGAGGGTCAGGGTATTACCGTTGTAAGCATCTTCCACATCAATCAGTATTTTGGCATGACGGTCTTCGCCATGAGTCTGATGCGCCGCGCCACCAGCGTGGCGGGCATTGAAACCCTGACCGAACAGCGAGGAGAAAAAGTCGCTGAACTCCGCCGCATTGCCATCCGTGGCACCGGCACCGGAAAATTCAAAACCGGCATCCCAGTCGGGTGGAGGGCGGAAATCCTGCCCCGTTTTCCAGTTGGCACCCAACTGGTCGTAAGCCGCGCGCTTCTCGGCATCCTTCAGAACCTCGTAGGCTTCGCCGACTTCCTTGAAACGTTCTTCGGCGCCGGATTCCTTGCTGACATCGGGGTGGTATTTGCGCGCCAGTTGGCGGTATGCCCGCTTGATTTCGTCCTGAGTTGCATCGCGCGCAACCCCCATGATTTTGTAGTAATCCTTGAATTGCATTTGTTTCCCCGAAAAAAATGGGCAGGCCGCATCAGACAAACCGGTCGGCGATGCCGACCAAAAAGTGCCAGTGCAGATGTGATGTCTTCCCGCTGGCTTGTTTCATACGGATTCAGCGCACCCAATTTACGCGCAATAGAAGCTGTTCGGGGTTGTAGTGGAATTCCAGTTCGCCTTGATAGGCATGGTGCAACGCCTCGCCGATACCGCGCGCCAGATGGATGTCGGTCGTCGTTATCAGGCTGCCCTGCGCGGTTTTTTCGATAGCCATGATGCGCTGCAATGGATGCTCGGACTTTTCCTGCTCTGCCAGATGTTGGATCAGATGCAGAATTTCCTGCTCGTGTGCCGGAAAAAAAGTCCCGGTCAACGTGACATAGCCTGCCGGAAAATGATCGCGTATCCGGTGGCAGGCCGGACAGCTTGCCTGATGCGCGCCCGCAGGAGCGGTCAACCACTGCCAGCGCCCCTCGTGGAATACCGCACCGCAGTCAGGACAGACCGTCGGCTCGGGTAATTTTCCCTTGGTTTTGTAGCTGTCATGAACCTCTTCCTGAAATAACTGGTGGGGCCGGACGGGGTGAAAGCCGGAAAGCTGTGATTGATTTTTCATGTTCATCTCCTCAGGTAGTTGCGAAACGCTCCCCCGCCCGGTGGCAGGGGAGACTGTGGTTTCAAGACACAGGCACGTTGATTGCCTTGGCTTCCTCGGCCTTCTGGGTCTTGGGCAGCGTGACGTTTAATATGCCGTCCTTGAACTCCGCTTTTGCCGCGTTTTGGTCGGCATCATCGGGCACCCTGAAACTGCGCACAAAACTGCCGTAGGAACACTCGACACGGTGGAACTTCTTACCCTTTTCTTCTTTTTCCTGTTTGCGTTCACCTTGTATGGTGAGCATACCGTCCTGCACGGTAACTTTGACATCCTCCTTGTTGACACCGGGAATTTCGCCCTTGACCAAATAGGCGGCATCCGTTTCGCTGATGTCCACCGACGGCATCCAGTCCGCTACGGCCAGCATTTCACTGCCGGATTCGCTGCGGACAGGCGTGTGTCTGAAGAGTTGATTCAGGCGGTTGGATACTTCTTCCAGTTCGCTGAAGGGATTCCATCTGACCAAGTTCATGATTTTTCTCCTTATTTGGATGATTCAAAACAGTCTTCGCGCCAAAGACAGTCGGTCTGATCGCATACCCCATCGTAAGCGGTGGCATAGCAATCAAAATTCCCCTCTTCGGATTGAATCGCTTTAATCAGTTTTGTTTTTGAAAGATTGCCGGGATGAATGTCGAGTGACTTGGCAATCGTGCGTATTGCTTCCATTTTCATTCTGTTCTCCTTGCTAAAAGTCGAAAGATGAGCGGACGTACAACGAATGTTTCAGTAGAGAGCAGCCCGCACGCCGAATTATCAGCGTGTTCTCAATGGCGGTCAATAGACCAAAATACATAGACAAATCGGTCTAGCGACACGCGACGGACATTCATGCCACGCTTGGCGCGGGTGACAAAAAACTGGGGCAGCGCCGTTCCGCCGCATGAAATAGGCGACCCTCTTAAACTCGACACATTATTGTCTTGACCGAGGGAGCCATTTTATTACTCATCACGAAAGTGCCCTTTGAAAAAGTTACCGATGATTGACCCCGGTTACAACATTCAAACCGCCCTTTCAATCAATAGGTTTCCAGCACCACAAACGCGACAATCATATTGCGCTCATCGCTGATGGACAAGTGGTGTCCGCTAACCCCAAGTTGTGCCAGATAGGTGCGTAATTCCGGGTCAAATTGCAACATGGGCTTACCCAGACCGTCATGCGTAACACGGATACGGCGCAACGATACCGGATGGCGTAAGCCGCTTCCTACCGCCTTGGCGAAGGCTTCCTTGGCGGCGAAGCGTTTCGCCAAAAAACGCGCCGGATTGGGGTGTGACAAGCATTCCGGCAACTCCTGCGCACTCAATATCCGTTCCGCCAGACGCACGCCGTGGCGCTGCCACATCGCCTCGATGCGCGCGTATTCAACGATGTCCGTACCGATGCCGAAGATCATGTCAAGCGGGCAGCGATGCCACCAAACCTTTCATCTTGCGCACCGCCGCCTCCAGACCGATAAACAGCGATTCGGCGATAATAGCGTGGCCGATGTTGAGCTCGACAATCTGCGGAATGGTGACGATGTCCTGTACGTTGTGGTAGTGCAAGCCGTGTCCGGCATTGACTTGCAGACCCAGCGCATGGGCGTATTCCGCTGCCGTGCGAATGCGTTCCAGCTCGAAGTCATGTGCGGGTACGCTGTCGGCATCGGCGTATTTACCCGTGTGCAGCTCGATCAAAGGCGCACCGGCGCGCACCGCCGCCTCTATCTGTTTGTTGTCCGGGTCTATGAACAGCGACACGCGGATACCCGCATCACGGCAACGCTCACAAGCCGATTTGACCACCTCAAAATAACGCAGCACATCCAAACCCCCTTCGGTAGTCAGCTCTTCGCGGCGTTCCGGCACCAGACATAAGTCATGCGGCTTGATGCGCAGCGCGTTGGCGATCATTTCCTCGGTGACCGCACATTCCAGATTCATGCGGGTTTGCAGCATGTCGCGCAGCACTTCCACATCTCTATCCTGAATGTGGCGACGGTCCTCGCGCAGATGCAGGGTAATTGCATCCGCACCCGCTTCTTCGCAAATCAGCGCGGCGCGCAGCACATTGGGATAACGCGCGCCACGCGCCTGGCGCAAGGTGGCCACGTGATCAATATTCAACCCTAACTTCTTCATTCCAATATCCTTTTTAATTCACTGTGCCAGAATTGTGCCAAAAAAGACTTTTTAACATTGAATCCCATCGCAAGTTGATTGTATATTAAAGGAAATGTTGAGTGTAAATTAGGCACTCGTAACGCGTAGGTCGGAGGTTCGATTCCTCTCTCCAGCACCACCATAAAAATTAGGCCTATATTGATATAGGCCTAAT
>PEUR01000075.1 GCA_002780675.1 Gallionellales bacterium CG03_land_8_20_14_0_80_55_15
CCGCATCCGTTTTACAGTGGAAGCAGAAGCTGACTTGCTGCGCTTGTTTGATTTCCTGCTTCTACAGGATGTCGCCGTTGCAGAACGTGCCGAAGCCGCCATTTATAAAGCCGTCGAACTTCTTGAGATATTCCCATTCTCTTGCCGCAAGGCAGACGATGAGTGGAGCAATCATTTACTACGCGAACTGTTGATTCCTTTTGGCAGTTCAGGCTATGTTGCACTGTTTGAAATCGAAAACGAACAAACGGTTACGATAATTTCCGTGCGCCATCAGCGCGAAGAGGATTATCACTAAACCAGCAACTGCAATGAAATCGTCGAGGAATCACACCCACCCTTGACACTTGCTCTCAACATATTACAATGTATCTACATAGATATACATCAGGAGTAAATGATGCGTCTGCAAGTCTCAAAGTGGGGAAATAGCCTGGCAGTCCGGCTGCCCGCCAGTTACGCAAAGCAATCCGGGATTCATAGTGGCGATTATCTGGAAGCCACAATCACGCCCAGCGGTGAAATGCGCCTTGCGCCGAGCACACTTTCTACGAACAAAGTAAGTTTGTTAAAAGCACTTGCTTCGCTTCACGCCAGCCTGCCGCAAACCACCAGCGTGATGGATGCGCTGCGTGAAGAGGCGCGATACTGATGGTTTATGTGGACACCAGCGTGTTGGTGGCGTTGTTCACCAACGAGGGGACCGCCAGTCGCATTGCACTTTGGTACGCCAACGAACCCCGACCGCTGATGTCCGGTGACTGGTGCGTAACCGAATTTGCCAGCGCACTTGCCCTCAAGGAACGCACCGGGCAACTTGCCTGTGAGCAGTGCGATACCGCATGGCAGGTATTCTCCGAGTTTTGCAGCGGAGGATTACGCCTGTTACCGCTGGAACGGGAGATTTTCGCCAATGCTGCGCACTTAATTCGTGAAAGCCATAACGGCTTGCGTGCAGGAGATGCACTGCATTTGGCGCTGGCACTCCATGTACGCGCTGAGACATTTTTTACACTGGATACCCGACTGGCTGCGAGTGCGCAGCAGAATGGGATACCCCTAATAAAACAACTAAAATCATTATAAATCAATAGGATATAAAATATGAGCGGTTTACCAAAATGCCCTAAATGCGGTTCTGAATTTACTTACGAAGACGGCGACAACTACGTCTGCCCTGAATGCGGCCATGAGTGGTCAAAGAACGCCGCAGCGGAAGCGGGCGAACAGGCGAAAGTATTTAAGGACGCTTTCGGCAATGTGCTGGTGGACGGCGATACCGTCACAGTTATCAAGGATCTGAAGATCAAAGGTTCGTCGTCTGTCGTCAAGGTCGGCACCAAGGTAAAAAACATCCGCTTGGTTGACGGCGATCACGATATCGACTGCAAGATCGACGGCATCGGCGCGATGCAGCTCAAGTCGGAGTTTGTCAAAAAAGCCTGACGGAACACAGCGATGAGTGCCTGGGGTTGTCCGCATGAAATAAAAGGTAAATGTACGCGCGTAAACAACCTTCCCTGCGACTTGGGGATGAAGGGTTGCGTGCTGTTCGGGCGTTTTCGTTTTGCCGACGACAGCAAGAATCGCCCGAAAAAAACGCCCGCTGCAAATGTGGCTCAACAAGCGGACAAAGCCGAAAAAATATGATTTTTTCCCGTTTTTTCTAGGGAAATGCTGATTTATTCGTCATTCCGGCGCGGAGGGTTTAGCAGGCAAGCCACAAAGTGGCTGCTCGCAAAACCGGAATCCAGCGCATTGATTAAAAAGGGTTTTTGTTTTTTTAAAAACGACAAAATTGAATAAATCAGCACTTCCCTAATGCTTTGATCTACCTTCCCCCGTCCTACAACGGCCTTGATATTGTCTATCGCGATGCTGACTTGCTGGTAGTCAACAAGCCTGCGGGGTTGTTGTCTGTGCCGGGGCGCGGGGCTGATAAACAAGATTGCCTGTCATCGCGCGTTCAGCAGGAATTCCCCGCTGCGTTAGTCGTTCATCGCCTGGATTTGGCTACGTCCGGGCTGCTGGTATTTGCACTCCATAAGGAAATGCAGCGCCGCCTTGCCGAGCTGTTTCGTGATCGTGCCGTGGCGAAATATTATGTCGCACTGGTGGCGGGTATATTTGAATGCCCGGACGGCAAAATTGATTTGCCACTCGCTGCTGACTGGCCAAACCGCCCCCGGCAAAAAGTGGATTTTGTAATTGGCAAACCCTCGCTCACCCACTATCAGCGGCTCAACAGTCACGCGGATGTCAGCCGCGTGAAACTGGAACCGATTACTGGACGCACCCACCAGTTGCGCGTCCACCTGGCGGCTATCGGTCATCCCATCATCGGCGATACGCTCTACGACGGTCGTGCAGCCGCACGCTTGATGCTTCATGCAACCACACTGCGTTTCACTCATCCCGCCAGCGGCGAAGCACTCGATTTTATGTGTGAGCCACCCTTCTAAACAGACTGTGCCACCCCGAAATCCTCTACTTTGCGTCTCGTATGCGTCTTGCGCAAAGTTCTGCGTGCCAAAATACCTCTAAAAATCTAAATTTGACCCATGAAAATTGCCGAGTTTTGCAGCAAATATAGCGTGGATAAGTCTGTTAATAAACTGTGCATGGAATGTGAATATTCAGGTTTATAAAATCAAAACTATCCCTTATCCACATTAGCAAGCGGCCCTGTCAACAATAAAACAAGCGTTGAAAAAATTATTCAACTAGATGTTTTTTCAATGATTTCCGTCTTATTCACAGCAACGTGGCACGTTATTATGATTATTAAGTATTTAAATTATTTTTATCAGCAAATAAAACTTATTGGCAAAATACCGCTCTGAGCCTCCGGCCACAGGTTTTATTGAAGATAAATAAATCATGGTATTGCGTAACTTTTTGGCAGGGTTAGCAGTGGTATACTTCGCGCCGTTTTGTTTGATCTAAAAATGAGGAACACATGAAAAGATTTTTGATGTTGCTGACAATTGCCCTGACTTGTTTGAGTTTATTTGCCGCATCAGCTGAAGCCAAGCGCTTTGGTGGTGGCAGCAGTTTTGGCAAACAACGCTCAATGGCACCCCAACAAGCACAAAGATCGCCTGCTGCCGCGCCCACACAAGGTGCAGGCGCAGCAAAACCGGGCAACAAGTGGCTAGGTCCTCTGGCAGGTCTGGCAATTGGCGCAGGTTTGGCTACGCTGTTTGCGGGCGGTTTGGGTGGCATGGGCGGAGCGATGGGCGGCATTCTGATGGCCTTGCTGGCAGCGGGTGTGGTGATGTTCCTGATTGCAAAATTCCGTAAACCACAACAATCCGCGATGCAATATGCTGGTGCAGGCGCACCGTATTCTGCGCCGCAGGCTGAACCTCAACCATTTGTCGGCGGCAGTTCTACTCCTGCAACGGTCGTTGGTCATATTCCGGCAGATTTCCCGATAGACAGCTTTTTGCGCAGCGCAAAAACTTCGTTCATCCGTTTGCAGGCCGCCAATGACCGCAAGGATTTGAACGACATCCGTGAGTACACCACGCCGGAGATGTTCGCCGAAATCTCCATGCAAATGCAGGAACGCAATGCCACACCGCAAAAGACGGACGTTATTTCAATTCAAGGCGAAGTATTGGAAGTCGCCAACGAAGGTGATTTGGCGATTGCCAGTGTGCGTTTTACCGGACAGTTGAGCGAAAACAACGGTACACCAGAAGAGGTGGATGAAATCTGGCATGTGCAGAAAAACCTGAAAGACGACAAGTCAGTCTGGTTACTGGCGGGTATTCAACAGACCACGCTGCATTAGCCTGAGATGTTTGCCCACTTTTCTGCCGCAGCACTGAATCATTTGCTCCTGCAGAACGGCTGGGCGTTGCCTAGGCTGGCACGCTTTGCCGGGAAAACGGCGCAATTTTCTATTGCGCCGTTTTCTTTTGCCTATACCGTGTTACCAGATGGCACTTTACTCAGCGCCGATCCTGCAAGCAATATTGATGCTCGGTGCGTGATTGCTCCTTCGCTGTTGCCGCGTCTGGCTACTCATGATGAGTTGGCTCATGCGGCAATACAAAGCACAGGGGATGCGGCCTTGCTGGCTGAAATATTCTTTTTGTCACGCAATCTTCACTGGGATGTGGCTGAAGATTTAAGTCGGGTGACAGGCGACATCACGGCGGAACGCATCGTGCAAACCGTACAAAGTAAACAGCACCAACTCGTCACATCAGCAAGCAATCTGGCGCAAGCCACTGCGGAATACTGGACAGAAGAAAAACCACTGCTCTCCAAACCAACACAAATCAATACATTCATGCAGCAAGTGGACACCTTGCGAGACGACATAGCGAGACTGGAGCAGCGCATCAAGCGCCTGACTTCCAATCCTGAAAAATAGACAACATGCGTTTTTTTCGCTTATTCAAAATCATTTTCGTGGTATTGCGTTTTGGCCTCGACGAGTTTCTGCTGGCGCATGCTCGCGGGCACTGGCTACATTTCCCGCTGAAAACACTGCTGTTTCTGCGTGACACATCCGCGCCGCGCGCCGTCAGATTGCGTCTGGCACTGGAAAGTTTGGGACCAATCTTCGTTAAATTCGGACAAATGCTTTCTACTCGACGCGATTTGATGCCAACCGATTTGGCTGACGAATTGGCAAAATTGCAGGATCAGGTTCCGCCGTTCCCTTCCGCACAATCCATCACTCTGCTGGAAGCCACTTACGGTAAACCCTTGCTGGAAACCTTCAAAAGTTTTGAGGAAACCCCCGTCGCCAGCGCGTCGGTCGCTCAAGTCCATTTTGCCGTACTGCACGATAATCGTGAAGTGGCGATTAAAATACTGCGCCCCGGCATCAAGCAGGTCATTGACCATGATATTGCGCTGCTCAAAATTGTTGCGGATTTAATGGAATGGCTTTGGGCCGATGGTCGCCGCCTCAAACCGCGTCTGGTAATCGAAGAATTCGAGAAACATCTGACAGACGAGTTGGACTTGACCCGCGAGGCCGCCAACGGCAGCTTGCTCAAGCGCAATTTTGCCCGTTCCAACCTGCTGCTCGTACCGGAAATGTATTGGGAT
>PEUR01000049.1 GCA_002780675.1 Gallionellales bacterium CG03_land_8_20_14_0_80_55_15
TAACCCAAACTATCGAGAGCAGAGAAGATGAATCTATTTGAACGTTATTTAACCTTATGGGTCGGGCTGTGCATTATTGCCGGTGTGCTGCTGGGGCAATTTTTGCCGGGCGTGTTTCAGGTCATAGCCAGCCTGGAAGTGGCCAAGGTGAACCTGCCTGTCGGCGTGCTGGTGTGGGTGATGATTATCCCGATGTTGCTGAAGATTGATTTTGGCGCGCTGCGCCAGGTCAAGAAGCATCGTCGTGGCATGGGTGTCACGTTGTTTGTCAATTGGGGGGTGAAGCCTTTTTCGATGGCGTTTTTGGGCTGGTTGTTCATTCGCCATGTGTTTGTGGACTATCTGCCGCAAGACCAGTTGGATAGCTATATCGCCGGACTGATTCTGCTGGCGGCAGCGCCTTGTACCGCGATGGTGTTTGTATGGAGCAATCTGGTCAAGGGCGATCCCTATTTCACTTTGTCGCAAGTGGCGCTTAACGATGTCATCATGATTTTTGCCTTCGCGCCGCTGGTGGCGCTGCTGCTCGGTGTCGCCAGTATCGCCGTGCCGTGGGACACACTGACCGTCTCGGTTATTTTTTACATCGTGATTCCGGTGATTATCGCGCAGCTGCTGCGCCGCCAGTGGTTGAAGCGGGGTGAGGAAAACTTTAACAGTGCGATGCAACGTATCGGGCCGTATTCGATGGGCGCGTTGTTGTTGACCCTGGTGTTGCTGTTTGCCTTACAGGGTAAGGCCATCGTCGCACAACCGCTGGTGATTGCTATGCTGGCCGTACCTATCCTGATACAAGTCATTTTTAACTCCGGTCTGGCCTATTGGTTGAATCGTCGCCTGCGCGTGGCACATTGTGTCGCCGCCCCTTCCGCTCTGATCGGCGCGAGCAATTTCTTTGAGCTGGCGGTCGCTACGGCAATCAGTTTGTTCGGTTTCCAATCGGGGGCTGCGCTGGCCACCGTCGTCGGTGTGCTGATCGAAGTGCCAGTCATGCTGGCGGTGGTTGCCGTGGCAAACAATACCCGCGACTGGTATCAGCAGTTGAATAAATGCTGAGCGGTTTTAACAACGATGCAAGCATTCTACAATCCAGCACAATCTCTCTGTCGGTACGAAGTGTGCGAAGGATTGTGCGAATGAGTGTGATAGAATGCGCCCCTTTATATCTTAGCAAGGCTTTTTTTCATGGCACGTCAACTCCGCAACATCGCTATTATCGCCCACGTTGACCACGGTAAAACTACCCTGGTTGACAAGCTGCTTTCTCAGGCCGGTTCTTTCACCGCTCACCAGCACGTTGCTGAACGTGTCATGGACAACAACGACCTTGAAAAAGAGCGCGGTATTACCATTCTGGCGAAGAATTGTGCGGTGGAATTCAAAGGGGTGCATATCAACATCGTTGACACACCGGGCCACGCCGACTTTGGCGGTGAAGTAGAGCGCGTGCTGGGTATGGTTGACGGTGTGTTGCTGCTGGTTGATGCCGTTGATGGCCCAATGCCGCAGACGCGTTTTGTGACCAAAAAAGCACTGGCATTAGGCTTGCGTCCTATCGTCGTTATCAACAAAGTAGATAGGCCGGGTGCGCGCCCTGATTGGGTAGTAGATCAAACTTTCGATTTGTTCGACAAGCTGGGTGCGACCGATGAACAGCTGGATTTCCCGGTTGTTTACGCATCGGCCTTGAACGGCTATGCCATGACCGAACTGGAAAATGTGGGTGACAACATGTTCCCGCTGCTGGATGTGGTGTTGAGCCACGTTCCGGCTCCCAGCGTCGCCGCTACCGAAGAACCGTTACAGCTGCAAATTTCAGCCCTCGATTATTCCAGCTTCGTGGGTCGTATCGGTGTGGGTCGCGTGAATCGCGGGAGCATCAAGCCAGGCCAGGAAGTCATGGTCATGAATGGCGACAAGTCATCCAAAAAAGCGCGTGTTAATCAGGTGCTGGGATTTCGTGGCATTGACCGCGTGTTGCTGGATGAAGCGCTGGCAGGCGACATCGTGTTGATCAACGGTATTGATGAAATCGGTATCGGCGTGACCATCGCCGATGTCAGCAAGCCCGAGGCATTGCCTTTGCCCAAGATTGACGAACCGACGCTGAGCATGAACCTGATGGTCAATACCTCGCCGTTGTGCGGTCAGGAAGGCAAGTTCATCACCAGCCGTCAGATTCGTGACCGTCTGAACAAGGAGTTGCTGGTCAACGTCGCCTTGCGCGTCGAGGAAACTGACAATACCGATGTGTTCCTGTTGTCCGGTCGCGGCGAGTTGCACCTGACGATTTTGCTGGAAAACATGCGCCGTGAAGGTTTTGAAATGGGCGTGGGTAAGCCGCGTGTGGTTTACCGCGAAATCAACGGCGAAAAATGCGAACCGTTTGAAATGTTGACCGTGGATGTGGAAGACACTAACCAGGGTGCGGTGATGGAAGAGCTGGGTCGCCGTCGTGGTGACTTGCAAGACATGCAACCGGATGGTCATGGGCGCGTGCGTCTGGAGTACCGCATCCCCGCGCGCGGGCTGATCGGTTTCCAATCCGAATTCATGACGCTAACGCGCGGCACCGGCATCATGGCACACGTGTTTGACGACTATGCACCGGTCAAGGCCGATATGCCAGGTCGCCGCAACGGCGTGCTGATTTCCTCCGAAAAAGGCGAAGCCGTCGCCTACGCTTTGTGGAAGCTGGAAGATCGCGGTCGCATGATCGTCGTTCCTGGCGATGTGTTGTACGAAGGCATGATTATCGGTATTCACAGCCGTGATAACGATCTGATCGTCAACCCGATCCGTGGCAAGCAACTGACCAATATTCGTTCATCCGGCACAGATGAGGCCGTGCGTTTGACCCCGCCCATACGCCTGACGCTGGAAGGCGCGGTTGAATTTATTGACGATGATGAATTGGTCGAAATTACGCCTGTTTCGATTCGCGTCCGCAAACGTTTCCTGACTGAAAACGAGCGCAAGCGCAACGTACGCGGCTTGTAATTTGTCGGCTGCATAAACAAAACGCCGCGCGGTTCATAGCCTCGCGGCGTTTTGTATTTGTCATCGCCGTGCGGTGTTTTGAGGACTTGAGTCATGCTGGAAATAATCACGTTGGTTTTATTGGGTTGCGTCCTGATCGGCCTGCTATGGCTGGGGTCGCGGATGGCGGCCTGGTCGCATGGGCAAGCGGAGTGGATGGGGCGAATGCTTGAAGAAAAGCATAGGCTGATGCTGGGTGACTTGCACGAGGGGCTGACGCGGCAGGGCGACCGCATGGTGCAGGCCACGGCAGACAGCTCCGAACGCTTGCGCGAGGTTGTCTCGCAGGAACTGAAATCCACCCGCGAGGCGATGCAGGGCTTGCAACTGGCGCAACAGGATGGCTTGTCGGCGACCCGTGAGGAGTTGCTGCGCCAACTTGCTGCCTTTTCTGCCGAACTCCAGGCCAAACAGGAATTGATGCGCGTCGAGATGATAGGCAAGACGCTGCAAACGCTCGCGGAGCAGGGGCGCGCCGACCAGGAATTGATTCAGTCCACCCTGAAACGCGCCACCGAGATGCTGTCTTTGAGCATCGAAGGACTCACCAAAACCACTGATGCGCGGCTGGAGCAAATTTCCGGCAAGGTCGCCGAGCGGCTGGATGAGGGCTTCAAGAAGACCAACGAGACTTTCCTTAATGTGATGACCCGCCTGGCGACCATAGACGAGGCGCAGAAGAAGATAGACAGTTTGACCACCAACGTGGTGAGCCTGCAAAATCTGTTGGGCGACAAGCGTTCGCGCGGGGCGTTCGGCGAGGTGCAACTGGAAGGTCTGGTGCGCAATATCCTGCCGCCGGATGCTTACGCCTTTCAGGAAAAACTCTCCAACGGCAACCGCGTGGACTGCCTGCTGATGCTGCCCGCACCGACCGGCAAAGTGCCGGTGGATGCCAAATTCCCGCTGGAAAATTATCACAAGATGCTGGAATCTGGTTTGGCGGAATCAGACCGGCAGCTTGCGCGCCGCCAATTCAAGGCGGACATCAAAAAGCACGTTGATGATATATCTTGCAAGTATTTGATTATTAACGAAACATCTGATGGTGCAGTGATGTTTGTGCCCGCCGAGGCGGTGTTCGCCGAGATCCACGCTTACCATGCCGATCTGGTTGAATATGCGATGAACAAGCATGTCTGGATCGTCTCGCCGACCACGCTGATGGCGGTGCTGAACACGGCGCGCGCGGTGATGAAAGACGTCATGATGCGCGAACAGGTACATATCATTCAAAGCGAACTGGGCAAGCTCAGCGCGGATTTCAAGCGTTTTGACGAGCGCATGAAACGGCTGGCCGACAATATCCGCCGCGCGCACGAAGAGGCGGGGCAAGTCGAGATCACCAGCCGCAAGATCAGCGATCATTTCACGCGGATTGAGGCGGTGGAGGTGCTGGAAGTCAAAATTGAGGAGCGAATACAACCATGAGTTATTTTCTGGCGGGCGACATTGGTGGGACAAAAACGCGGCTGGCTATCGTCACCGTCAACGGCAACAAGGTCGGCATCAAACGGGAAGTCAGTTATCCCAGCCGGAATTACGCCGAGTTTGCAACGCTGCTGGGCGAATTTTTGGTGGGGTGCGATATTCCTCGCGCTGCGGCGTTCGGCGTGGCAGGCCCAGTTGTGAGCCGCGTGGTACAAACGACTAATTTACCCTGGCGGATGGATGCCGATGCCCTGCTGCGGCAGTTTGGCTTCGCGCAATGCAGCTTGCTCAATGATCTGGAGGCGAC
>PEUR01000073.1 GCA_002780675.1 Gallionellales bacterium CG03_land_8_20_14_0_80_55_15
ATTTGTAAGATTGCCATAAATGCTTGCTAATTTAATTGACTAGAGGCAGAATTTAACGCGTTACCGTAACACCGTACGCCTTTATCTTTGACTCATTTGGGGTTTTCCATGCGCAAGATTATATCGCTGATTTGCTTTTTATTGCCTGTAATGGCTTTTGCCGGACAACCTGAAACACCTGCGCAGCTCCGTCGCGATGCCCCCGATCAGCACATTGTTGTCAAAGGCGACACCTTGTGGGACATTTCCGCGATGTTTTTCAAAGACCCCTGGAGATGGCCATACATCTGGGGCATGAACAAGGATTCGATCAAAGATCCACACTGGATATATCCGGGGGATGTCATCATTCTGGATCGCGCGACGGGTACGCTAAGCAAAGGCGGACGCTCAAACGGGGTCGTCAAACTCTCTCCGCAAGTGCGCTCCGGCGAGGGCAGACAAAATGCCATTCCCAGCATTCCTCCCGGGGCTATCGAACCCTTCCTGAGCCAGCCTTTGGTCGTTGCAGACGACGCGCTTGCTGGCGCACCGACACTGGTGGGGCTACATGAAAGCCGCGTCATCGCAGGCCTGGGCGACCTCGGTTATGCCAAGGGCTTGAGCGAAGATCGGGGCACAAAATGGCAGGTGTATCGTCCCGGCAAAACTTTCGTTGACCCGGACACCAAGGAAGTTCTGGGCCACGAAGCAATCTACCTCGGTGACGTATCTGTCAACGAATTTGCAGATGTCAGCACCGTCGTCATCACCAATGCCAATCAGGAAATCAATGTCGGCGATCGTTTGATGGCTCCCAACGATCCGGTCGCCCGCAACTATCTGCCACGCGCCCCGGAAAGCAACCTTTCCGCCCGCGTGATTTCAATTTACGGCGGGGTTTCACTGGGCGGCCAAAACACCGTCATCACCCTTAACAAGGGTGAACGCGACGGGCTGCAAAACGGTCATGTGCTGGCCTTGTACAGCAAAGGCGACGTTGTGAAATACGAAGGTCAAAAGCTCGCCATGCCGGACGAACGTTATGGGCTGCTGTTCGTATTCCGCGTATTCGACAAAGTTTCCTACGCGCTGGTGATGCAAACTCATCTGCCCGTGCATCTGCTGGATCGCGCACAAACGCCCTAGATATGCCAGTAGATCCCTCGCTCAAGGCTTGGCTGGCACTAAGCCTGATGCGGGGCTTGGGCGGCGAGGGCGCGCGGCGCTTGCTGAGCGAGTTTGGTTCACCTGAGGCGGTGTTAGCAGCCTCTGTCAGTTCACTCAAATGTTTCGTCAAAGCCGAAGTCGCCAGCGAAATCGGCAAGGGAATCGCCGATGAAAAGATCACCCCCGCACTCGACTGGCTGGAAGAGGAACAGAATCACCTTGTTACCCTCGGTGACAGCGATTACCCGCAAGCCCTGCTCAACATCCCCGATCCGCCCCTGTTACTTTACGTCAAAGGGCATCTGGCGCTACTCAATCACACCGCGCTGGCAATCGTCGGCAGTCGCAACGCCACGCCGCAAGGCAACAATAACGCCGAAGAATTCGCCAAGACCTTGAGCGATGCCGGGCTCTGTATTATCAGTGGCATGGCGCACGGCATTGACGCGTCCGCCCATCGCGGCGCATTGCGCGGACTGAGCAACACCATCGCGGTGGTCGGCACGGGACTGGACAAAGTCTATCCTGCCGCCAACCGTGACCTGGCTCACGCCATTGCCGGACAGGGCGTGATGATCTCGGAGTTCCCGCTCGGCACCCCGCCCATCGCCTCCAACTTTCCACGACGCAACCGCATCATCAGCGGCATGAGCATCGGCTGCCTGGTGGTGGAAGCCTCGCTGCAAAGCGGTTCGCTTATTACCGCACGGCTGGCGATGGAGCAGGGCAGGGACGTGTTCGCCATACCCGGCTCGATCCATTCGCCGCAAAGCCGTGGCTGCCACTCCTTGATTAAACAAGGCGCAAAACTGGTCGAATCAGCCCGCGACATTCTCGAAGAATTGTCTGGCTTGATGGTGCCGCCCGCAACCCTGTCGGATATGACTGAAACGCCAGACCAGAACGCTGACCTACTTGAACTTATCGGTTTCGATCCGGTCAGCATGGATACGCTTTGCGCGCGCGGTGGCTTGACGGTTAGCCAGCTATCCGCCATGCTATTGCCGCTTGAGCTGGAAGGTCGCATCACTGCGCTGCCCGGCGGATTGTTCCAACGCAACCATTAAACGACCCATAAAACATGTTTGAAATCCTGATGTACCTGTTTGAAAGCTATTTCGATATTGGCAACTATCCCCCGCCGGACAAACTCTCGCGCAAACTTTATGCGGCGGGGTTCGAGGGTGAGGATATAGACGAGGCGATGACCTGGCTGTCCGCCTTGCAACTGCAAACCACCGAAAGCTATCCCGATACCCTGAACCATGCGGGCATACGCTGTTTTGCCCAACTGGAACTCGACCGCATCGGTTTTGAAGCGCGGCAATTTCTCATGTTCACCGTACAACAAAACATGATTACCGCCATCGAACGCGAAATCATCATTGATCGTGCCGTCGCGCTACAACAAAAAGAACTCGGCCTGGACAAGCTCAAACTCATCATGCTAATGGTGCTGTGGAATCGCCACCAGGACGTTGACCCGCTGCTCATAGAAGAGTTGCTCACTCCGCTGTACTCCTCTCAATTACATTAAATCCTGCGCATGGCATCTAATCTTCTGATTGTAGAATCACCGGCCAAGGCCAAAACGCTCAAAAAATATCTGGGTAACGATTTTGAAGTGCTTGCCTCTTACGGGCATGTGCGCGATCTCGTCCCCAAGAGCGGCGCGGTTGACACCGAAAATGGCTTTGCCATGAATTACGAAATCATCGCGCGCAACAGCAAACATCTGGATGCCATCGCGCGTGCCGCCCTCGCCGCAGACACCATCCTGCTCGCGCCCGATCCCGACCGCGAAGGGGAGGCGATTGCCTGGCACATTGCCGAGCTGCTCAAAGCACGCCGTGGCATGAAAAACAAAATCATGAAACGCGTGGTGTTCTACGAGATCACTCAGTCTGCGGTGCGCGCAGCGGTGGCGAACCCGCGCGAAATCGCCTTACCCTTGGTCAATGCACAACAAGCGCGGCGCGCGCTTGATTATCTGGTCGGCTTTAATTTATCGCCGCTCTTGTGGCGCAAGATACGCCCAGGTTTATCGGCAGGGCGGGTACAAAGCCCGGCGTTGCGCCTGATCGTTGAGCGCGAGCTGGCAATCGAAGCCTTTAATACTCAGGAATACTGGTCAGTACACCTGGATACGCACAAGCATTCCCAGCCCTTTTCGGCCAAGTTATTCCAGTATCAGGGCAAAAAACTTGAACAACTGAGCATCGGCAGCCAGGTCGAATTCGACGCGATTCACGCCCGGCTGAACGATGCCAAACTGCCGCCCAAGGTGGTGCGTGTCGAGAAGAAAGCCAAACAGCGATATTCTGCCGCGCCGTTTACCACCTCCACGCTGCAACAGGAAGCCGTGCGCAAACTGGGCATGTCCGCCGACCGCACCATGCGCACCGCGCAATCGCTTTATGAAGGCGTGGACATCGGCGGCCAGACCGTCGGTTTAATCTCCTACATGCGTACCGACTCGGTGACGCTGGCACTGGAAGCCGTTGCCGAAATCCGCGATTACATCAAAGGCAACTTCTCCGCCGACTACTTGCCCGGCACGCCCCCCAACTACAAAAGTAAAACCAAAAATGCCCAGGAGTCGCACGAGGCGATACGCCCCACCTCCATCCTGCGCACCCCTGACAGCCTGCGCGACCGCCTGACCGCCGACCAGGCCAGGCTTTACGAGATGATCTGGAAACGCACGCTGGCCTGCCAGATGTCGCCCGCGCGCTACGACACCGTGAGCGCCGACATCCGTCTGGGCGGCGACGACACCTTATTCCGCGCCAATGGGCAAGTGCTTGTTTTTCCTGGATTTATTAGCGTATACATGGAAGACGTAGACGATGCCGAAGAAGAGCAGAGCAGCAAGTTGCCGCCGCTCGCCGAAGGCGATGTGCTGACGGTAGATAAACTCTACGGCGAACAACACTACACCCAGCCGCCGCCGCGCTTCACGGAAGCCAGCCTGGTCAAATCGCTGGAAGAATACGGCATCGGTCGTCCGTCAACCTATGCCACCATCATTTCCACGCTGCAAACCCGCGAATATGCCATTCTCGACAAAAAACGCTTCGTGCCGACCGATGTGGGCAGGGTGGTCAACAAATTCCTGACCGACCATTTCGAGCGTTATGTGGACTACAACTTCACCGCCACGCTCGAAGACGAGCTGGATGAAGTTTCCGAGGGCAAGCGCGACTGGATCGGCGTGATGGAAGAATTCTGGAAAGGATTTTCCAGCCTGATCAAGGAAAAGGCCGACGTAGATCGTCCGGTGGAATTATTGGACGAAGTCTGCCCGGAATGCGGCAAGCCGCTCGCCAAAAAACTCAGCCGCTACGGCAGCTTTATCAGTTGCACCAACTATCCAGAATGCAAATACAAACGCAGCCTCAATGGCGAATCGCAGGACGATGCGTCCGCGCGCGTAGAGCTGGGCATCCATCCCGAAACACAGCAAGCCATCTTGTTATTGCGCGGCCCTTACGGTCACTATGTACAACTCGGCGAAGTGGTCGAAGGCGAAAAAACCAAACCCAAGCGCGTCTCCTGGCCCCGTGAAATGCCGCTGGAACAGGCCGATCTGGAAAGCGCGATGAAGCTGCTGTCTTTGCCTCGTGAGCTGGGCTTGCATCCCGAAACGAACAAAAAAGTCATCGTCAATATCGGGCGCTTCGGCCCTTACATCGGCCACGACGGCAAGTTCAAATCCATCCCGCGCAGCGACAGCATCTTTGATGTCACGCTGGAACGCGCCGTGGAACTGCTGGCACAGGCAAGAGACGGTAACACCGTATTGCGCGTGCTGGGCGACCACCCCAACGACAACGCCAGCGTGGAAATTTGCAGCGGTCGCTACGGCCCCTACGCGCGCCACGGCAAAATCAATGCCACCCTCCCCAAAGATGTCTCACCCGACGAGATCACCCTGGAACAGGCGCTGGAACTGATTGCCGCAAAAGCCGCAAAAGGCGAC
>PEUR01000006.1 GCA_002780675.1 Gallionellales bacterium CG03_land_8_20_14_0_80_55_15
GACCTGATCGTTCAGGTATTTGAGTTTGTATTTGCCGATTTCGATGACATCGTTGTTCTTCAGAAAGCATTTTTTAGTAGGCTCGCCATTGACGGTCAGCCCGTTGGTGCTATCCAGGTCTTCCAGAAAAGAATCATTCTGAAGAGTGATAATCGCTGCATGTACCCCACTCACGGCGAGGTTGTTGATGACAACATCGTTGTGCGCTTTGCGGCCGATGGTCACGCGCTCTTTAGTCAGCGGACACTCATTCATGACCAACCCGTCTATACTCAATACCAATTTAGCAGCCATCGCCGTACCTCTCTTTATTTCTTGACAGACATGACCTATAGGCCATGTCTGTTTCCCTCGCCACCCTCTCCCACCAGCGGGCGAGGGGATTAAAGTACGCTATGCGCGTTTTACGTTAAGGTAATCGAGCAAACGCACCCACCAGCTACGCGGCTGGGCGAACGCGTGTTTCACTTTTACCAGAATCACCGAAACATTATCACGACCACCATTATCATTGGCAATCTGGATCAGCTGCTCGGCGGCAAGCGGCAGATTGCCCTGCATCCCATATAACACAGACTCGATATCCTCGTCTTCCACCATATCGTTCAAACCGTCCGAACAAAGCAGATAAACGTCGCCCACTGCCACGTCATACAGATGAATTTCCGGTACGACTTCAGCATCTATGCCCACGGCACGCGTCACCAGATTTTTATTCTTGGAATGCCGCGCATTTTCGATACTGATCATGCCACTGTCTATTTGCTCCTGTAGCAGTGAGTGATCGCGGGTAATCAGTTCCAGCTTCTCGCCACGCAAACGATACGCACGCGAATCACCAACGTGGCCTATCACTACACGGTTGTCATAGAACAGCGCCGACACAATAGTCGTACCCATCCCCGCATATTGCGACTGACTGATCGCCGCCTGATAAATGGAAGCATTGGCTTGGCGTATACCCGCACCCAACAACATGACCGCCAGTTCTTCGCCAGTTTCCTCATCCCTTTGGATAGGACTGGCGTTTGCAAGGTGCTGAACAATCTCGCTTGCCATGACCGTCACTGCAATACCGCTGGCCACTTCCCCCGCGTTGTACCCCCCCATACCATCAGCCAATATGACCAGACCATAGCCCGGTTCAACTGCGACGCTATCCTCGTTATGCGCACGCGACATTCCGGGATGCGTCTCGCTGACGACTTCCAACGCCTCCACAATCCTCATTCCTTTACCCCTGTGTGCTGATTCAGCACCTGTAAGCTGGCAGCGCATTGGCGCAATGCGTCAGCCATCTCGGCTCCATCGGCATAACGTTCTTCATTCTGCTTGGCAAGCGATTTATTCACGATTACCCCCAGACAAGGAGGCAAATCTGCTTTGATACTCAAAATATCGGGATGCGGATCATAGGCGATACGGTACATCAATTGCGCCAGTGAATCGCCCTCAAACGGGAGCTTACCACAAGCCAGTTGATACAAGGTCACACCCAGCGAGAACAGGTCGGAATGCCCGTCAATCTTCTTGCCAGACAATTGCTCTGGCGACATATAGGAGGGCGTGCCAAAAATAATGCCCGTCTTGGTCTTGCTCGAATCAATGATGCGCGCCAGACCGAAGTCGGTCACCTTTAGCGTATCGGTGGCAAAGTCATACATGATATTGGCAGGCTTGATGTCGCGATGTACCACATTCTGCCTGTGCGCATAATCCAGCGCATCGGCAACACGCGCAACAATGTCCATCACTTTGGCCAACGGCAATAGATGATCAACCTCCGTGTAGGCGGTCAAATCCTCGCCCCTGATGAATTCCATCGCAATATAGGCCAGATCCTGTTCTTCGCCCGCATCGTAAATGGACACGATGTTCGGGTGATTGAGGCGACCCGCCGATTCCGCCTCGCGGAAAAAGCGTTCTTTCACTTCCTGCAATTCTTGCCCGGCAAATTCCTGCGACAACGCCACTGTCTTGATTGCCACCTCGCGGCCAATTTTGGGATCTGTGCCGTAATACACCACCCCCATCGCACCTTTACCTAATTCTTTCTCTATCTTGTAACGCCCTAGCGTCGGCTTGGAAATACCGCTGTTGTCCAGCACCATGGGTGCAGGAGTGCGGCGATTGATGCCGCCGCCCAGGATGACGGTCTGCGACATTTGTCGTGCCAAGTCCAGCCGCTGCTCCAGATCACGGAATTGGGCATTGTATTCGCTCATGTACCTGAACACCGATTCTGCCTTGTTAAACTGGCGTTTGCGCTCGAAATCCAGCCCCAGGTTGTATAAAACTTCCATCAACCCCTCATCCAGCGGCACTTTGCGAAACTTGTCAAAGGCGATGTCCAGTTGCCCTTGCCCCTGAAAGGCCAAGCCCAGCATACGGTTACTTTCAGCCGAGTCGGCATCGGATCGCAGCTTTCCCCGCTCGGCCAGCAGAAAATGCTTGGTGGTCAACAACAAATGCCCAACCAGCAACAATGCGGCTGGCAGCATCAATTGCAGCCACATCGCCTGCGTCACCATCAACACGAGATGCGTGGACAGCAGTCCGGCAAGGATGGCTCCCGTGGCGATGGCAGCGCTTGCCGCTTTCAGACGCGGCAACAACAACACCAGGTACAGCGTGACCAGCAAAAAGACCGCTATTTGCACCAGTGCCGCCCAATCAGGTACCACAAAGAAATCACCCTGAAGAATACTGGATAGCGAATGCGCCAAAGTCACTGCCGAAGGCATACCCCAGGATACCGGTGTCACTTGCAATGTGCCGACACCCGCTGCCGATGCACCAATCAGCACGATCTTGTCGCGATATTTTTGCGCCGAAATTTTACCGGTATACACGTCATAAAAAGAATCTACCGGGAAAGCGGGCTGTCCGTTCACTCCCTTATAAAAGTAAGTGTGCATCCGCAACGCAGAATCCGTAGCGATTTTCAGCCTCCCCAACTGCACGCCTTCACCCGGATTCACCTGTATGTCTTGCGGCCCGAGATTGAGGCTTCGTGCCGCCAGCAGCAGCGACAACGAAGGGTAATACTGATCGTAATAATCCACCACCAGAGGTTCCGTGCGTATCGCGCCATCCACATCGCGAAAGCTGTTGAGATGACCGATGCCAACAGCAGGATGCCCCAGCGCGGGAATAGGAAACATCACGCTCAGCGCAGTTAATGGCCGAATGCCAGCGCGATCAGTTCCCTCATGGGTCAGATGATTGCGCAGCACATAATCGGGCAAAGGCTGGTCGGGTCTACCCTCTGGCTCACCCAATTCAAAGAACATCGGCAGCATCACCTCGTCAGCCTGCACCAGACTGTTGGCAAGTTGCTGATCATGATCCAGATGCACCGCCGCATCGAGCAGCAAGGCATCGAGCCGCGTCACGCCCGCCTGCTGACTTGCGCCCCCGCTCCCTCTGAGACCGGATGTACCGATCAAGGCGGCAATTTTATAGATATAGTCCAGTCCCGCATCAACTTGCGGTTCACTAAAAAAAATGGTCTCCCCGATGACTTTGGCATGAGCTGCCACCAGAATATCAATCATCCCGGCATGTATCTCGCGCGGCCAGGGCCAACGTCCCAGATTGGCAATACTTTCGTCATCTATCGCGATTACCGCGATCTTGTCGCTGGGTAGACGCGAGGTAAACTGCATGCCGATGTCATATGCCTTGCGCTCCAGACTCTGCATCAGATCACTATTCGCAGCCAATAAAAACACCAGCGCCACCAGCAAGCCGGAAAACCAGTCTTGCTTCCAGAAGCCCAGCTTATTCATTCCTCCCCCTCTCAAGGCAGAACGCGAGACACCTGGTGTTCATTTCATTTAACCAGCAATACCGGACACGCGGCGAGATGCAGCACCTTGTTCACCACCGAACCCAGCAACACCTGCTGCACGCCGCCTTGCCCCTGCCTGCACATGACGATTTCGTCCACACCCTCCTCTTGCGCATATTGGGCGATCGCCTCGGCAGGTTTGCCGACACTGATGTGATATTGGTAGGAAATATGAGCCGCATCCAGTATTGAGCAGGCGCTTTGCATGGCGCTCATACCCTGCTCGCGGTAATACGCGTTGATGGTGTCCTGGTTGATAAACAGCTTGACGTTGCCCGTCGCCACTTTCCATTGCACGTTCAACAACAGCACCGTCGGCATTTCTTTCCAGCGTCCCAACTGGCTGACGACATAGCTCACCGCGCGCTCAGCATTGCTTGAGCCGTCTAAGGGAATCAAAATTTTCATCATCGTTCCTTACTTGGAAATAACATCGCTGGACTTGTCTGCCACAACAGTGACTTTTCCGTCCAGCAGATTGATGGCGCGTTCCGTGGTCGTTTTACGCATTGCCAACCACTTGCCGACCGTCAACACCAACACTGCACACACGCCCGGAATCAGCCAGTGCAGCGCAGGGTGCGCTTCGACTAGCGGCGCGAACAGCGCCTCGCTGACCAGCATTTCTCCCGCCACATAGCCCAGCAAGGCGCCACCCGCATAAATAATGTAAGGGAAACGATCTATCAGTTTGAGCACCAACTGGCTGCTCCAGGCGATCAGCGGGATGCTGATCAACAGACCAAAAACCAGCAGCGAGACATTGCCCTTGGCTGCCGCCGCCACCCCCAGCACATTGTCCAGACTCATCACAAAATCGGCGATGATAATGGTTTTTATCGCGCCGAACAGTCGCGTATCCGCCTTGATACTGCCCTCATCGTGTTCGTCTTCAGGCAGAATCAGCTTGATGCCGATCCAGATCAGCAAAAACGCCCCGACCAGTTTCAGGTACGGCAAAGACAGCAAGCTGACGGCGAAAAAAGTCAGCACGATACGCAATACGACTGCCCCCGCCATACCAAACAAAATGCCTTGCTTGCGCTGCTCGGCAGGCAAATTGCGGCAGGCAAGCGCGATCACCACCGCGTTGTCGCCCGACAACAGCACGTCTATCATGATGATTTTCAACACATCTACCCAGAATGGGGCAGTCATAAACATTTCTAACATTGCGTACCTTAAAAAAATGGTAAGTGGTAAGTGGTAAGTGGTAAGTGGTAAGTGGT
>PEUR01000163.1:0-4562 GCA_002780675.1 Gallionellales bacterium CG03_land_8_20_14_0_80_55_15
CCCGCCGCCCTTGCCGCGCCCGCCCGCGTGGATTTGTGCTTTCACCACCCAGACCGTGCCGCCCAGGTGTTGCGCCGCCGCCACCGCCTCGTCAACGCTGAAACACGCCACGCCGCGCGGCGTGACCACGCCAAACTGGCGCAATAATTCCTTACCTTGATATTCGTGAATTTTCATGATGAGTGATCATTTGTATGAATTGCGCGCCCTGATTGGCGCGCAGTCGCAATCTTACCGAATTATCCGCCGCTGCGTGACAGGAATTGTAGAAGTAAAGCCGGTTTACCGCGCATCGCGATTTTGCCGTTTTTAAGTGGTATGCTGGGCGCGTGTAACGTGCAGCAGGACAACTTTCCTACATGCCTGACACAATCTTGATTAAGGGAATGACTTTTGATTGCCGATACCCCCCCCAAAAAAACACCGGATCAATCGGCACATACTGCAGTTCAAGGCAGCTTTCCAATCGTTGGCTTGGGCGCATCGGCTGGTGGACTGGAAGCGTTTGAGCAGTTTTTCGCCCATGTCTCGCCTGTCAGCGGCATGGCCTATGTGCTGATCTCGCATCTCGACCCCAGCCACGCCAGTATCCTCACCGAAATCCTGCAACGCAGCACCCCCCTGCCGGTAATCGAGGTAGTTGATCAGTTGCAAGTAGAACCCGATCATGTTTATGTGATTCCGCCCAACCGCGACATGGCGATTTTTCATCGCGTGTTGCAACTTTCCGTGCCCGAACAACCGCGCGGCCAGCGCATGCCGATTGATGCTTTTCTGCGTTCCTTAGCCGACGATCAGGGCGAACAGGCCATCGGCATCATCCTCTCCGGCACTGGCACCGACGGCACGCAGGGCTTGCGCGCGATACTCGGCGCAGGCGGCATCGCGCTGGTGCAGGAACCCGCCTCGGCGAAATACGCAGGGATGCCGGAGAGTGCGATCAACGCCGGCTACGCCACGCTGGTTTTAGCGCCGGAAGCCATGCCCGAAGCCTTGCTGTCCGGCGTTCGCAACTTGCCGCCTGTTGAACCCAAAATCGCCGGCAGCGGCATCAATCGCATCCTGATGCAGTTGCGCACGGTCACCGGCCACGATTTTTCCCAGTACAAGAAGAGCACCATAAGCCGGCGCATCGAACGGCGCATGTCCATGCACAACATTGACAATCTGGAAGTCTACGCGCGCTACCTCAAGCAACATACTGAAGAAATATATAAATTATTCAAAGAGTTACTTATCAATGTCACGAGTTTTTTCCGCGACCCGGAAGCCTTCATCGCGCTCAAGCAGGACATCCTGCCGCTGCTGTTTGCAGACAAGCCGGAAGATTATGTATTGCGCATCTGGGTGTCCGGCTGCGCCAGCGGTGAGGAAGCCTATTCCATCGCCATCCTGCTGCGCGAATACATGGACGAGACCCGCATCGAGCGGAAAGTGCTGCTGTATGCCACCGACCTCGACGACGATGCCATCAACACGGCACGCGCCGGTTTTTATCCGCCCAATATCGCTCAGGACCTTTCCCCGGAACGCCTGCGCCAGTTTTTCATTCAGGAAAAATGGGTTACCGGGTCAAAAAATCAATACGCGAAATGGTGGTGTTCGCCGTCCAGAACGTCATCAAGGATCCGCCCTTCACCCGGCTTGACCTGCTCAGTTGCCGCAATCTGATGATTTATCTGGAACCGGAGGTGCAGAGCCGCCTGATTCCGGCCTTTCACTATGCCTTGAAGCCCGGCGGCGTACTGTTTCTCTCACCTTCAGAGAGCATAGGCAACTATCCCGACCTGTTCAAACCGCTCGACCGCAAGTGGAAATTTTACCGCGCCACCGGCACCCTCGCCTCCACCCGGGCGGTGATGTCGGGCGGACTGGTCTGGACGCGCCACCCCGACGCAAAAGTAGCGGAAGAAGTCGCACCCAAGGTCAGGATCACCAATTTTGCCGAACTGACCAAACGCGTGCTGTTGCAGTTTTACGCGCCGGCTTCGGCGTTGACCGATGAAAAAGGCACCCTCCTGTATGTGCATGGCGACACCGGTCGTTATCTGCGTCCGGCACCCGGACAGGCGACGCTCAACATCATCGAGATGGCTCGCGAAGGCTTGCAACTGCATTTGCGTAATGCCCTCCAGACCGCCATTGACCGGAATACCAACACGCTGAACCATGAAGTGCTGCTCAAAAGCAACGACCACTTTCTGCCAGTCATTTTCAGCGTGCGCCAACTGCCCGGCGCAGACCACCGCCAGAAGCTGCTGCTGATCAGCTTTCAGGACGCACCGCACCCGATTTCCGACAAACGCAGCAAACCTATCACGGCAGGAAAGGTCGAACTGCTGCGCGTCGAGGAACTGGAACGCGAACTGGCCTACAACAAGGAGAACCTGCAAGCCACCATCGAGGAGCAGCAGGCCTCCAACGAGGAGCTCAAATCCACCAACGAGGAATTGCAATCCACCAACGAAGAGCTGCAATCTACCAATGAAGAACTGGAAACCTCCAGGGAAGAACTGCAATCGGTCAATGAAGAGCTGATCACTGTCAATGCGGAACTGCAAGCCAAAATCGAACAACTGGCGATCATGCAAAACGACATGAAAAACCTGCTCGACAACGTCAACATCGGCACGGTATTCCTCGACCGCCAGATGCGCATCAAGCGCATCACCCGCGATGCCGCGCAAGCCTATCGCCTGGTCGCCTCCGATGTAGGCAGGTCCTTGAGCGACATCAAAACCAATATCGAAGGGGAAGACCTGCTGGCCGAAGCCCGACATGTGCTCGACTCGCTGATTCCCTTCGAGCGCGAGGTGCGCACCAGCAGCGGTGCCTGGTATCTGGCGCGCATCCTGCCTTACCGCACCCTGGACAACATGATAGACGGCGTGGTGCTGACTTTCACCGACATCAGCCAGCGCGTGATTGCCGAAGCCGCCAGCAACGAAGCGCGCGAACGGGCCGAGGCCATCGTCAACACGGTGCGCGAGCCGCTGCTGGTGCTTGATGGCGAGTTGCGGGTAATTTCCGCCAGCCGGTCTTTCTACCAGTATTTCCGGAGCAGAGCCGAAGACACCGTAGGGAAACGGGTTTACCAGCTGGGCAACGGACAGTGGGACATTCCTGCCTTGCGCGAGCTGCTGGAAAATGTCCTGCCCAATAACCACACGTTTGAAGGCTACCGGATGGAACATGACTTTCCCGATATCGGCGACAAACAGCTGGTGCTCAACGCCCGCCGCATCGTCGGTAAAGTCAACGGCCAGGCCATGATTCTGCTGTCCATGGAGGAAGCAAAATGAGCGCTGAATTCGACGAATTGCAACTGCGCCAGTATGCCGAAAGGGAGCTGTCACACGACCCGTTTACCCTTGCGACCCGCCGCGTCACACCTGACCGGCGCGTCACCCCGACCCGCCGCCTGGTCGAATCGCGCCGGGCGACCGAGACGCGGCGCAGCATGGCAAACCGCCCGGAATCGGTGCCGCGACGCTTGACGGCGGCGCGCCGAACTACCGACGCGCGCCGTGCGACAGATTTGCGACGGGCGGATGATGAGACCCATACCCGCGACACCCTGCTGCACGAACTCCAGGTGCATCAGATCGAGCTGGAAATGCAGAATGATAATTTACGCCAGACCCTGCTGGAACTTGAACAGGCGCGTGACCGCTATGTGGATTTTTATGATCTTGCCCCGGTAGGCTATCTCACGTTGAACGACAAGGGCATGATCTCTGAAATCAACCTCACCGGTGCCGCCATGATAGGCGTGGAACGACACGCATTGCTCAATCACCGCTTCTCACAATTTCTCAACCCGGAATACCGCGACCGCCTATATCGCCATTTTCTGCACGCCCTGGCATCCGATGATACGCAGAGCTGTGAACTGGCACTGCAACGCGGTGACAACTCGGCAATCAACGTACAACTCGATTGCATATGCCTGAACAAACAGGGACAAGCGCCCCTGCTGCGGGTGGTGCTGACCGACATCACCGAACGCACCAAGAGTGAAGAAGCGATCCGCAAACTGGCTTTTTATGACACCCTCACCCAGCTGCCCAACCGCCGTCTGCTCGATGACCGCATTGAGCAGACCATGGCGGCGTGCCGTCGCAGCGGAGAATATGCGGCGCTGATGTTTCTCGATCTCGACAACTTCAAGCCGCTCAACGACCATTATGGTCACGGCATGGGCGACTTGCTGCTGATTGAGGTGGCGCAGCGGCTCTTGTCCTGCGTGCGCGGCATAGACACCGTGGCGCGCTTTGGCGGCGATGAGTTTGTGGTGTTGCTCAGAGAGCTCGATACCGATGAATCCGTGTCCCGCGCACAAACCGCCCTCGTGGCAGATAAAATCCTCGCTGCACTGGCCGAACCTTACCGGCTAACCAGCCATCCCGCCGACCAGACGACCATCACGGTGGAACATCGCTGCACCTCCAGCATCGGTGTGGTGCTATTCCAGGATCAAGTACACAACTGCGAAGAACTGATCAAAAACGCTGACATCGCGATGTATCAGGCCAAGCACGACGGGCGCAACAGGATACATT
>PEUR01000163.1:4584-5421 GCA_002780675.1 Gallionellales bacterium CG03_land_8_20_14_0_80_55_15
TGATACGATTGATTGCCGATTGACAACCACCGACCGGAACCCGCATGAATAAGCCGCCAAGTACGCCTGACCCCAAATCGGCTCTAGCCTCTCTTCCTGCCGAAACACTGCTGCATGAACTGCAGGTGCATCAAATCGAACTGGAGATGCAGAATGAAACACTACGGCAGTCACAACGTGAGCTGGAACAATCACGCGACCGCTATGTGGATCTCTACGACTTTGCACCTATAGGCTATTTGACACTCAGCGATACTGGGCAAATCGCTGAAATCAATCTCACCGGAGCCGCATTGCTGGGGGTTGAGCGCAAGCAATTGTTGAGCCGCCGCTTCGCGCAATTTATCGCAGCCGGAGACAGGGACTGCTGGCATAGCCACTTCTCTGCCGCGCTAAAACAGGGCGGCAAACAAAGCTGCGAACTGGCGCTGATTCGTGAAGATGGCGGCGTTTTCCATGCACAAATGGACTGTTTGCACATCACGACAGACGGCTTCACCCGCATGGCGCGCATTGCCTTTAGCGATATAAGCAAACGCAAAATTCTGGAAGATGAACTCAAGGAGTCACAACAGCTATTGCGCAATCTGGCTGAAAAGACAGCATTATTGAGGGAGGAAGAGCGCAAGCGCATTGCGCGGGAAGTACACGATGAACTGGGACAAATCCTTACGGCATTACGCATGGATGTCGCCTTGCTCGCACTACGCTTTGGCGAGGGCAATACCGCGTTGCTGGAAAAAACCCAAGGCATGACGGTACTGCTGGATCAGGCAAATGGCTGTGTGCGCAACATCGTCTCCAACCTGCGCCCAGCCGCACTGGATATCGGCATCA
>PEUR01000163.1:5642-6252 GCA_002780675.1 Gallionellales bacterium CG03_land_8_20_14_0_80_55_15
CGCACCCGAGCAGGGCACGGCAGTGACCATCGTCGTGCCAACCAAACCCCAAAGGAGCCGCACATGATACGACTACTGATTGCAGATGATCACGCCATCGTACGCGAAGGCTTGAAGCAACTCGTCCGGCTGACACAGGACATCGGCGTGGCGGGAGAAGCTGCCAGCGGCACCGAGGTGCTGGAACAAATACGCGGCGGGAATTTTGATCTGCTATTGCTGGACATGAACATGCCCGGAATCAACGGCATTGAACTGATAAAACAGGTCAAGGAAAGTCAACCCGCTTTACCCGTGTTCGTGTACAGCATGTACAACGATCTACATTTGGCAAATGCTGCTTTCAAGGCGGGTGCATCGGGCTATTTTACCAAGAGCAGCGACCCGAAAATGCTGATGGAAGCCGTGCGCAAGGTTTACCAGGGCGGGCAATTCCTGGATCCGGCAATAAGCCAACAGACGACTGATTGACTCTCGCCAACCCTACTTACCCAGCAAGAAATCCGGGGAAACGCTGATTTATTCGTCATTCCCAGGCAGGCGAAAATCCAGTGCTTTCCAACAATAAAGATTGACTGCCAAGGTTGAAGCCAGAGGGTTCGCCCAACAC
>PEUR01000163.1:6264-6406 GCA_002780675.1 Gallionellales bacterium CG03_land_8_20_14_0_80_55_15
ACTCATCCCGATACGCTGAAATAAAAAAGGCTTATTTCCATTTGGAAAGAAGCCTTTTTCGGTATTGGTGCCGCTTGACGGACTCGAACTGTCGACCTACCGCTTACAAGGCGGTTGCTCTACCAACTGAGCTAAAGCGGCA
>PEUR01000117.1 GCA_002780675.1 Gallionellales bacterium CG03_land_8_20_14_0_80_55_15
TGATCGCTCCCTCCCTTGCAGGGCGCATTTCGGCGTAGCCGAAATCGTTCACAAGGCGCGGAGCTTGCTCCGCGAAACCCCTCGTTCACCCCCCGTCCCCCTCTGATGGAACAACTGATAAAACAACTCAATTCTGGCTAAGGGCTAAAGCCCAAGCCATCATGGATAGCCAATCCACTAAGCCAGCAAGCTGGCAAGTGGCTGGTTATCCCAAAGGGCGAGGGTTACAGTTCGTCGCTGCGCGAGATTCACGTTAACGGAGCATGGCAATGATGCCCTCCTGATAGCGTGAGCCAGGTTATTTGTGGGGGGGGAAATCGCCTACTTTTCAGCGCGCTTACCCATTTCCATGGTAGTCGAATGGAGTATCCGAGTTTAATCAGTTTTTTGTGTTTAATGCACCATCTGGTTCATGTCTATGATGGGCATCAAAATAGCCAGCACGATCAGTAGCACGATGCCACCCATGGTCAAAATCAGCACAGGTTCGAGCAACGAAGTCAGAATCGCGGTGTGATTGCCGACCTCTTGCTCCTGCTGTGCCGCCGCACGTTCCAGCATGACATCCAGTTGACCGCTGGCTTCGCCGCTGGCAATCAGATGCACCAGCAACGGCGGAAAATATCCCGACACCGCCAAGGCACGGCTCAGGCTGACACCCTCGCGCACTTTGTTGGCCGCTTCCTCCAGTGCTGCGCGCATCGGCAAATTATTGACCACCCCCGCCGCCGCATTCAACGCCACCATCAAAGGCACGCCGCTGCCGACCAGAATCGCCAGGGTGCTGGCCATGCGCGCGGTGTTGACACCCCGCACCAAACGCCCCGCCATCGGCAATTTCAATAATCTCAGGTGCGTTTGATAACGCAGCCGTGGCTGGCGTAGCGCGAAGTGTAGCGCCACGCCGCCTGCCGCCAGCAACAGCAACCAATAACCCCAGGTTTGTTGTAGGGTGGCACTCAACCAGATCAGCGAACGGGTCAACAATGGCAAGGTTTGATGCGATTGCTCAAACACGCCGATGACCTGCGGCACGACGTAAATCAGTAAACCGCTGACCACCAGCAACGCCACCAGCGTGACTATCACAGGGTAAACGAAGGCCAATACGACCTTTTGCCGCAAGGCCTGACGCTGCTCGGTGTAATCGGCCAGACGCAACATGACGCGTCCGAGTTCACCCGACGCTTCGCCTGCCGTGACCAATGCGCGGTACAGTTCGGGGAAAATGGTTTCGTATTTACCCAGCGCCTTGGCAAACGTTTGCCCGCCCAGCACTTCCGCGCGCACTCCGGCCAGCACTTGCCGCGCCGTTTCGTTTTCGCTTTGTTCGATCAGCGCGCTCAGTGCCTGTTCCAGCGTCAGGCTGGCGGCCAGCAAGGTCGCCAGTTGGCGAGTAATCAGGCTAAGTTGCGCTACCGACAAGCGGCCACGTTGCCAGCGACCATGACTGCCAGATTGCATGTCATCCTGGGATACGGCTGCGATGGCAACGACCGTGCATCCCGACTCGCGCAAGTTGACCCGCGCCTGACGCACGGTATCGGCTTCAATCACGCCGCGCAGCAGCTTGCCCGCACGATCCAGTGCCTGATAACTAAAAGCTGCCATGATTTAACGTGAGATTTGCGTAGCAATGATGTTTACACACACGACTGCCGGGAGGGGGTAAAAGCGCGCGTAGCGAGAATTCCAGATATATGCATTCCATGATCGTCATAGCCGTTAGTCGCGAGTGACGCGCAACAACTCTTCCATCGCGGTGAAGCCGGAAGCGACCAGTCGCAGACCGTCCTGGCGCAAGCTGTGCATACCGTGTTGCAGGGCATACTCGCGCAAATCCTGCTCGGCAGCGCGATCGTGTATCAGGTGGCGCAAGCCATCATCCACCGCAAGCAATTCGTAAATACCGCTACGCCCCCGATAACCGGTATGGTTGCACGCAGCGCAGCCGACAGGCCGATATAACTGTAACGGTGATATGTCTGACTCGAACAGGGCGAGCTCGATAGCATCCGGCTGATAAGCCTCGCGACACTCGGTACACAGCGTGCGTACCAGCCGTTGCGCCAACACACCCAACAGACTGGATGACAGCAAAAATGGCTCGATGTCCATATCGGTCAGGCGCGTGATCGAGCTGACCGTGTCGTTGGTGTGCAGAGTCGCCAGCACCAGATGTCCGGTCAAACTCGCCTGCACCGCGATCTGCGCGGTTTCCAGGTCGCGGATTTCACCGATCATGATGACATCGGGATCCTGGCGCAAAATGGCGCGCAGGGCGCGCGCGAAACTCATGTCTATACGCGCATTAACCTGAGTCTGGCCGATGCCATCCAGGTCATATTCGACTGGATCTTCCACCGTCATGACGTTGGTCACGGTGGAATCAATGCGCGACAGCGCGGCATACAGCGTGGTGGTCTTGCCGGAACCCGTGGGACCTGTCACCAGCACGATGCCGTGGGGCTGGCGAATCAGCATATCCATTGCTGCCAGCGTCTTGCCTTCCATACCCAGACGGGTCAACTCCAGCCTTCCGGCATCTTTGTCCAGCAGGCGCAACACGATGCGCTCGCCGTGTCCCGTGGGCAAGGTAGAGACGCGCACGTCAACCGGCTTGCCCGCCAATCTTAGCGTAATGCGCCCATCCTGCGGCAGACGCTTTTCGGCAATATCCAGTTCTGCCATGATCTTGATGCGCGATACCATCGCGGCATGTAAGGCACGATGTGGTTCGATCACATCCTTGAGCGTGCCGTCCACTCGGAAGCGTACAGCGGAGCGCGTCTCAAATGGCTCGATATGAATGTCCGAGGCATTTTCGCGTACCGCCTGGGTGAGCAACGCATTGATCATGCGAATGACGGGTGCATCGCTGTCGGCATCGAGCAAATCTTCTATTTTCGGCAGGTCATTCACCAGTTGCGACAAGTCCATGTCCTGTTCGACATCATCCACCATTGATGCCGCCGAACCTTCGGCCTGCCCATATGCTGCCGCCAGTTCCCGTTCAAATTCGGCAACCGATATGCGGGTCGCATGTACCGGTACTGCCAGCACACGGCGCACCTCTGCCAGCACGCCAGGCGCGGCATCCGCTCGCAGACTCACTGCCGCGCCCTCCTGGGTCACTTTGAGAAGCAGCACACCCTGGCTTTTGGCAAATGAATAGGGAATTTTTTTTGGGGAAAACTTGCTTGACACAACCGTATCCATCATCATCCCAGCCTTCTGCACTTGGTCGTTACGCGACAATTCACGGCTTCACCACAGCTTGCGGGTTTGCTGCATTAAGACCCAGCGGCGGCAAGGTCGGAGCGGGTATGTCCGGCAAAAGTAAACGAGAAGGAAACTGCCCTTTCGTTTGTTCGCCGCGCAAATATTCGTAACGATCCTGTGTCAAGCCCTGATGTTCCTGGCTGTCGCGCATCACATATGGGCGTATGAACACCATCAGATTGGTTTTGGTGTGTCGCCTTGCCTCATGGCGAAACAGATTGCCCAGCAAAGGAATGTCGCCCAGCAGGGGTACTTTGTCTTCACCGTTGCTCACCGAGTCCTGGATCAAACCGCCCAGCACGATGATCTGTCCCTCCTCAATCAATACGGTAGATTCCAGCGAACGCTTGTTGGTGATCACGCCAGCCGCATTATTGATGGTCTGATTCTGTACGCTGGAAACCTCCTGAAATACCTGCAACCTGACCGTCCCACCCTGCGAAATCTGTGGCTTGATGCGCAAGGTTAACCCGACATCCTTACGCTCTATGGTTTGGAACGGCGTGGCGGTCGCCGCTGCCCCTGTTTGCGCATAACTGCCGGTAATGAATGGCACATTCTGACCGATAATGATCTTGGCTTCTTCGTTATCCAGGGTCAGCAGATTGGGCGTAGACAGGATGTTGGCATGTGCATCCGTTTCCAGAAAGTGCGCCAGCATACCCAGATTCAACACCGTTCCCAAGCCCGTGATCGTGGTAGTCCCTTTGACGATGCCGATATTCAGCCCCTGCCCCACCGTGCCGATGTTGCCCGCTGCCGTGATGATGTTGCCGCCGCCCGCGCCTGCCACACCAAAGTTGGTTCCGCCGATCACATTTGCCCCAGGGTTATTGATACCGTTCAGTGCTTGCCACTGAATACCAAATTCCGCCGCCTTGTCTGCTGTCACCTCCGCGATGAGTGCCTCGACAAACACCTGCGCACGACGCACGTCGAGCATTTCCACCACGGCGCGCAAATTGTTGTATACCGCGTCGGAAGCCGTAATAATCAAGGCATTAGTTGCTGCATCCGCCTGAATGATACCTCCGCCCGCGACCGGTACGGCATTCGTGGCGACCGCTACACCCGGCGTACCCGAGGTGCTTGGCGGGGTACTCGCGACAGCCGTTGCCGCCGTATCGCCGCTCAACACGGCGCGCAACGTCAACGCCAGTTTGGCAGCCTCGGCATTTTTCAGGTAGATCACATGAATATTGCCCGGTGCGCTGGTTTTTACGTCCAGCTTGGCAACCAACTCGCGCACTCGCTCAATACGCCCCGGGCTATCCGTACTCAGCAGCAAACTATTGGTACGCGAATCCGCCATCAACATAAAACGCTGGCTCGCATCGGTCGAGCCCGTTGCCACCACCGAACCGTCCAGCATCAGGCGATTGATGGTTTGTGCCACGTCCATCACCGACGCGTATTTGACGGGAATGACGATAGGCGCGGAAGTGTTGGGTTGGTCTATGGTTGCAACGATCTGCTCGATGCGTTTCAGGTTGCTGGCATAGTCGGTCACCAACAGCGCGTTATTATTGGGATAAGCCACCACGATATTATTGGGAGCAATCAATGGTCGCAGGATAGGCACCAGTTGTACCGCCGACTCGTGGTGCAGCATGAACACGCGCGTCACCAGCTTGTCGCCATTACCGTTTTTGTTGCCAATACCGGGAATATATAGCTTGGCATCCGCCTCCGGCATCACCTTGGTCACCCCGTTTGATTCGACTGCCGCATAGCCCTGCAAACGCAATGCAGTCAACAAGGTATCGTAGGCCAGAGAAGCTGGAATCGGCGTTGCGGAAACAATATTGATGCTCCCCTTCACGCGTGGATCAACCAGAAAATTGCGCTTGGTGATTTGTGATACCGCTTTTATGACTTCTTCGATATCTGCATTCACAAAATTCAGTGACACCTGTTCTTCCGCCGAAATTGCCACGGACGACACCACCAACATCCCGCACAACATCAGCCGTACCAACCAGATCCTCATCAATTACCCCTTGTAAAGTTTATGATTTATCATGCCTGCCCGCCAAACAGCTTGCACGACTGAATAGGTTTGTCATTTTATCCCGCCTGACAGGCGGGCAGTTTCATGGACTACCGGGCATGGCAATGATGCCACCCATGATAATGAAGCTCACCATGCCCGTTTTCCCCTTTCCAATTACCCCTCGCTACACGAAGTTCCACGTTAAGGCGAAACAACGGTCACGCCTGGAGCATCAGCCGCCTTGCCGGGTATGGGTTTTACCATATCTATCCGCTGGCGGACTCCCCCCCGTTCGATCAGCACATGATCAATCGCCACCTCCGCCAGTTTTGCTCCCGCGACGATCTCCGCACCAGCCGGCAAGCCTACCTGACGTTTGCCATCAATCTCCAACACCGCAAAACCGGGATTTCCGGCAAATACACCGACCAGACGCACATTGGGCATGACGCTAACTACCGCCGACACCGACGCAACACCAAACAGCCGTTCTGTCTGGAATTCGGAAGTGGCTTGCGTAGCCGGCAACACTGTCGTGCTACCTGGCGCAAATAACACCCAAGTCCAATGAGCCAGCATTGCCACGATTACCAGCACCGCCAGCCCGCGCCACAGAAATGATGCCCGCATGACCGCCACAGCCACACCACTTGTTCGCAATGACATCCCCCGTTTTCCAAGCACCTGCATAGTCCCTCCGATCAACAGTGGCGCAGTATACACAATGAAGTTGAATTGGCGATATGACATCCATAAGGATAGGTGCATCCCAGGCTTCAACAGATGTCTTGTAACATCCATCGCTTGTTAACGAACTGGGTGGAACAGACGCTAACTTTTTTTGCCGGGGTTTGCCTTTTTCCATCTGGCATGTTCATGTTGCCCGTTGTGATTTTTGCTGTGGCTAAGGGGAAAAATCTATTCCACCTTCATAAAAGTGGAATTATGGGCACGGTAGTAAATATTTCGAGAAAATATTAAATGGAATCGTGTACGACTGTACATTTTTCGGTAGTTGAGTGGTAGACTTTGCCGACTGCAATGCGCAGCCACCTATTAACGAATATTTTCACTGAGGAATTGACATGAATAGAAAAGAACTGATTGATGCTTTGGCCGAGAAAACCGGAAGCACAAAAATTGCCGCTGAACACAACATCGCAGCTCTGATTGAAATCATTGGCGAAACACTGGGCAAGGGCGACAATATTGCACTGGTTGGATTTGGTACCTTTGAAGTCCGCGAACGCGCGGCACGCGTTGGCCGTAATCCGAAAACAGGTAAAGAACTAAAAATCAAAGCATCAAAAGCACCCGCATTCAAAGCGGGTGCCACACTCAAAGCAGTCGTAAACGGTACAAAGTAATTTATTTAATACACCCGCCTTCGTTGAAGGCGGGTGTATTAACGCCACTCTTCTCGAAAATCTCGCAACAATTGTCCAAGCCTTGCTCTGCCCTTGCTCTGCGGTTAGTTGGAACAAGCCAACAAAATCCGCTATCCAGCACCGGAATACCCTCTCATACCTCGTCGCAAACTACTTACCAGCGGGTTATAACCCCTCGGCACAGATGAAGTTTTGCGTGACGATCCTCTTATCATCCGACTCTTGTTGATTCGGCAAAATTACCGGTGAAACTCAACTGCGAGCATTCATGGAAGTCATTTTCGACAATTTGACCGTTTGCCAGGGTTGCACCTGATCCCAGGTAAAACGCCATTCCCAATTACCGTCAGAACTGCCGGGCAGATTCATGCGATCCTCTCCCGACAGGCATAAAACATCCTGCATTGGGAATATGACAGTATTTGCCACCGATCCAGACAGTGCGCCCATCATGTCCCAGGGTACATCTATCACCTCTCTGCCGAAATACTGCCGTACAAAGCTCTTTTCCTTTTCCGAAGCGGTATTCCACCAACCCAGCATAGTGTCGTTGTCATGCGTGCCGGTATAGGCAATCGTGTTGGCGATGTAGTTATGGGGCAGAAAATGATTTGAATTATCTTCTGCAAAAGCAAACTGCAGGATGCGCATACCCGGCAGTTCAAAGTTATCTCGCAGTTCTGCTACGTCCGGGGTAATAACACCCAGGTCTTCGGCAATAATAGGCAAATCCACGAACGCTTTTTTGAATGCGTCAAATAGTTTGGCACCAGGCCCCGGCAACCATCTACCATTGACTGCGGTGTTTTCATTGGCTGGTACTGCCCAATAAGCGGCAAAGCCCCGGAAATGATCTATGCGCACCCGATCAAAGCTGCGCAGCGCGTGCCGCAAACGTTGCACCCACCAGGCGTAGCTGGTCTGTTCGTGAACATCCCAGCGATACAGCGGGTTTCCCCATAATTGTCCTGTCGCGCTGAAATAATCAGGCGGCACACCCGCGACAGCTATCGGATAACCGCTTTGATCAAGCTCAAAAAGCTCGGGGTGTGCCCATACATCAGCACTTTGATAAGCGACGAATATCGGCACATCGCCTATCAACTGAACACCACGCTCATTGGCGTACTGCTTTAATTGCTCCCATTGGCGAGCAAAACACCATTGGCAGAATTTCCAGAAATTGATTTGTTCGACGTATTCCACTTCCAGACGACGCAAGGCTTCAACCTCACGGTTGGCGAGTGCGGTCGGCCATTGATTCCAGTTGCGACCTTCTTGCTGCTCAGAAATCGTCTTGAAAAGCGCATAATCCCTGAGCCATTCATGTTGAGCCATGCAAAACTCTGAATAAGCACTATGCATAGCCTCGTTACCACCGGCAAAGAACTGTTTGGCCGCACGATGCAAACGCTCTACTCGAAATTGCTTTTGCAATCCATAATCTACCCGGTCATGACGGAATTCCGGCAGAGGGATCAGGTCTTCCTGGGACAACCAACCCTGATGCGCCAAATCAAAAAGGTCAATTATCAGCACGTTGCCCGCAAAGGCGGAGGAACTCATATAGGGAGAATTACCGGGTCCTATTTCACCCAAAGGCAGCACCTGCCAATAAGTTTGCCCCGCACCAGCCAGCCAGTCTACGAAAAGATAGGCATTGGAACCCAGATCGCCTGCACCCAATACACCCGGCAGAGAAGTCGGGTGGAGCAAAATACCGCTAGTGCGTTCATCAATCATAACCATCTGATTTCTATATAATATTGTTCACTTCTAAAAGACGGCTATTCCATCGCTCTGCGCATCGCCCCGCTCACTTCGGTTGCTCCTACATGCCCACGGCTGACTGGCTCGGATAACGTTTGAGGTGCTGCCAACTTCAACAAGCGATAGAGCTCGGTCAAATTGTGGCGGTACAGACGGTCAAAACTGGCGACCGAGTTGGACGGGTTGTAATCGCCAAACCACCAGAACCAGTCAGAACTTTCGCAGGAGCAAAGTTGTTTCTCGGCAGCAGCCTGTTCGCACTCACTAAGACGCCCACTGGACATGACAATATCGTAACTTTGTTTAGCTTCGCAAAGTAAGTCCCATGCACGATTTTTGTCTTCACAACCTATCCACGTCGAGAAGTTGCCATACACCCAACTGCCCGCAGCAATGGTCGGCAAACTGGCAGGATGGGCAAGGTCGGTGCGCAATGGACTGAGCTTTGTATAATCACCATAAGTATTGGTGTGAATTTTGGGATGCACTTCAAGCTGAGCATATAACTCATCCAGGAAGTAATAGCCGTTATAGGGGTAGTACTCCCAGGCATTCTCCCCATCCAGGATCACGCTAACGATAGGGGTTTCACCTTCGGGTGCATTTTTGGCTATATTTTTTAGCTGGGTAACAAAATGCAGCGCCGCATCCTTGCCATGCCAGCGCGAATATTCAAAGCCGATCAAATCGGACAATTTGTCATCCCGGAAAAAACACTGCAAACCGTCCGCACCTTTTTCCAGTGTGTAAGGGCGGTACAAATAGTAATTGCGATCGGGAACGTCCTGATGCGACTTGCGCAAGCTGTTGACCAATACCCCTTCCCCACTGGCGGCCCAACCACATCCTTGTTCGGCAAATACTTCCAGAGTCTCATCCGAAATAGACCCCTCGGCTGGCCACATTCCTTTCGGCTCACTACCAAACCGCGCTTTATGGCTCTCCTTTGCCAACTGAATATGGCGCGTAACACGCAATCTTCCTTTCGGGTAGTGCGGTGACTTGGGTTGAGGTGCGTCCGGCATCGCTTCTTTAGCGCTGTTGAAATCAATTAGCAGGGGTGCCAAAGGATGATAGTGCGGCGTAGCGGATATTTCCACTTGACCGGAATCGGACAGTCTGCGATAGCGCGGAATAATGTCGCTCGTCAATTCGCCAATCAAATCGAACAATGCCTTGCGATCTTCATAGCTGAAGCCCATCCCTTTGGTCATCAGACGCGGCACCAGCTCATGTTCGCGACGCACGCTTTCACCGCACCAGGCCAAGTGATACCAGGTCAACAGGTCAGCCATGTACTGCCCAGACAAATAATCCAGCGCAGGTTCGCCATTTTTTTGTAAATGCTGGAACATCTCCCATAGCAGGCTATAGGCTGGGTAGGGGGCAATCATTTTAGTGTGATCGCTCTTAAAACATGCGTCCAGCGTGAATTCACGCTGATCTACCGACAACTCGCACGAATTTTTGTGTACCAGCAAGCGCAACAAGGGATCGCGTATGTTGCCCGTGGCAAACTGGTCGGCGTAATCTTCCAACTGGTCGAGCAGAATGGGGACAAAATTGACTACGGCACGCATCTTGGGGTGATGCTCAAAGTGATACGCCATATCGGTATAGTCTTTGATGGCGTGCAAATAAACCCACGGCAACACAAAATCACCGCTGGAATAATTACGGTAATCCGGCTGATGCATATGCCAGAGAAAAACTAAATCGAGGGATTTTTTCATAAGAAAACCCCGCCGCTTTAGGGCGGAGGGGATATTGATTTTAATTAACGAACACTGTGCAGAATTTGTCCAAGCATGTCCGGGGTAACCAGCGTTATACCGTTCTCGCTGACGTGAAAATGTTTACGGTCATCTTCGAGATTGACACCAATTTCCATGCCATCTGGAATCGTGCAACCTTTGTCCACAATCACGCGTTTCAAGATAACGTTCCGTCCCACATTCACTTCAGGTAACAGCACAGAATCTTCAATGGTCGAATAACTGTTAACGCGCACATTGGAGAACAACAATGAATTCTTCACCATCGAACCGCTGACGATACACCCGCCAGAAACCAGCGAATCAACTGCGATTCCGCGACGACCCGGTTCGTCAAACACAAATTTGGCGGGCGGCAGCTGTTCCTGATGTGTCCAGATCGGCCATTCCTGATCGTACATATTCAGCTCTGGAACAACCTTGGTCATTTCCATACTGGCCTCCCAGTAGGAATCAATCGTTCCAACATCGCGCCAATACGGTGTTTTATCTTCGTCCATGCCCACGCAACTGTGTTCAAAACTTTGCGCAAAAACGCGATATTTTTCAACCAGATGCGGTATCAGATCCTTACCGAAATCATGACTGGAACCCGGCATATCCGCATCGCGGATCAACTGTTCGATCAGGAACTGGGTATTGAATACATAAATACCCATACTGGCCAATGACATGGCGGAATTGCCAGGAATCAAAGGTGGATTGGCAGGTTTTTCAACAAACTCCACTACGCGCGACTCAGCATCCACCCCCATCACACCAAATGCATAGGCTTCGGCAACTGGCACTTCCAGGCAAGCCACCGTCATATCAGCATTTTTTTCCACATGGGAAGCCAATAATTTACCGTAGTCCATTTTGTAAATGTGGTCACCCGCGAGAACCACGATATATTGACACTTCGAGCCGCGAATGATGTCCAGATTCTGGAACACCGCATCGGCTGTACCTTGGTACCACTGATCTTCGCTGATGCGTTGCTGTGCTGGCAGCAAGTCGAGGTACTCGCCGAACTGACCATTCAGGAATGACCAGCCACGTTGAATGTGCTGGATCAGACTGTGGGATTTATATTGTGTCGCCACACCGATGCGGCGTATGCCCGAATTAACACAATTGGAGAGAACGAAATCAATGATGCGGAACTTCCCGCCGAAAGGAACGGCGGGTTTGGCACGCCAGTCAGTCAATTCGTGCAAACGGCTACCGCGACCTCCGGCCAGTACCATCGCGTAGGTATTCTTGGTCAAACGACTTACAAAACGTGGTTCAGATTCTTCCACCGCCAAATGTGACTTATTTTTCAAATAACCCAACTCAACACTCATTCTCGTCTCCCCAGTGATAATTACCTTAATTAACCGCCCTATTATCATTTATAATCATTTCACTTCACAAGAACTATTAACAAAATTAAAGGGAACTTAAAGTGAATAAACTGATTGAATCTCTGTTGCATACCCGCCTCCATGACCCTTTTGCTCTACTTGGTCTTCATCGTGAGAGCAATGAATGGGTCATTCGCGTTTATGAACCCTACGCATCGCAAGTGGCTCTGCTAAGCAACACCGAAAATCAGTTGTTCAAGAAAATCAATCCTGGCGGCCTGTTTGAATGGAGAGGTCTGACCGCGCCGCCACAACCCTATCGCATACGCGTCAGTGAAGGCATAGCATCGCGCGACATCTATGACCCCTACCAGTTCCCGTCAAACATTTCTGAACAAGACCTGTATCTGTTCGGCGAAGGCAGGTTGAATCAGGGATACCGCATGTTTGGTTCGCATTCTGTTGAAATTGACGGTGTAAAAGGCGTACGTTTCGCCGTCTGGGCACCCAATGCCGAGCGCGTCAGTGTGGTGGGCGAATTCAACAACTGGGATGGCCGTTTGCATCTGATGCGTTCACATGGTTCCAGCGGCGTTTGGGAAACTTTTATTCCTGAAATCAAGCAGCACGCCTTATACCGTTACGAAATTCGCAACCGTCAATCCGGTAACATATTGACCAAGACCGACCCCTATGCGCAAGGCTACGAATTGCGACCCGGCACGGCGGCGCTTGCCGCAGCGGCCAACCGGCATCAATGGAAAGATGATGCCTGGCTACAAAAACGCGGCCAGTGGGACTGGTTGCATGGCGCGATTAACATCTATGAAGTACATCCCGGCTCGTGGAAACGCCATCCCGATGGTCGTTTTTATACCTATAGCGAATTGGCTGCCGACCTGGTTCCTTATGTGCAAGGCATGGGCTACACGCACATCGAATTCATGCCAGTTACCGAACATCCGCTGGATGATTCCTGGGGCTATCAATGTACAGGCTATTTTGCAGCAAGCAGTCGTTTTGGTTCACCCGACGAATTGCGCTATCTGATTGACACTTGTCACCAAGCGGGCATCGGCGTCATTCTCGACTGGGTACCCGCACACTTTCCTCAGGATAGCTGGGCGTTGGCGCGCTTTGACGGCACCGCCCTGTACGAACACGAAGACCCTCGCCTGGGCTTGCACAAAGACTGGGGAACCTGCATCTTCAACTTTGGCCGCAGCGAAGTTAAATCTTTCCTGATGTCCAGCGCACATTACTGGCTTTCCGAGTTCCACTTTGACGGGCTGCGTGTGGATGCGGTCGCCTCAATGTTGTATCTGGACTACTCGCGCAAGGCAGACGAATGGATACCCAATAAATACGGTGGTCGTGAAAACCTCGAAGCCGTGGACTTTTTACGCCAAATGAACGTTATGGTGCATGAGGAGTTTCCCGGTGCGCTAACCATGGCCGAAGAATCCACCGCCTGGCCGGGTGTTTCGCGCCCGGTCTATCTGGGAGGATTGGGCTTCTCGGTGAAGTGGAACATGGGCTGGATGAATGACACCCTGAAATATTTCCAGAATGATCCGGTACACCGTCGCTACCACCATAACCAGCTGACTTTCGGGCAGATTTATGCCTACAGCGAAAACTTTGTGATGCCGTTCTCGCACGATGAAGTCGTACACGGGAAAGGTTCGCTGCTGTCCAAGATGCCTGGTGATGCGTGGCAGAAATTTGCCAATCTGCGCCTGCTGCTGACTTATCAAATGACCAGCCCAGGAAAGAAACTCAATTTTATGGGCAACGAATTTGCGCAGGGACGTGAATGGCAATCGAAGTGGGAACTGGAATGGTGGCAATTGCGTGAAGATTATCATCGCGGTATGCAGAATCTGACGCATGACCTGAACGAACTGTATCGCACCTTGCCCGCCTTGCATGATCAGGATTTTCAGTCAGAAGGCTTTTCCTGGATAGATTGCAATGACGCAGAAAAATCAGTGTTGTCCTTCCAGCGGCGCGCGCGCGATGGTTCCAATGCGGTTATCGCTTTGAATTTGACACCCGTCCCGCGCCAGCATTATCGCATCGGCCTGCCCTCACTCGCCAAATATCGCGAAGTGCTCAACAGCGACTCAAACTATTACGCAGGCAGCAACCTCGGCAATGCCGGCCTGATTCAGGCAGAAACCATGCCATGGATGGGACTGCCCTACTCTGCCGAAATTTCCCTGCCGCCACTGGCAGGGGTTGTTCTGGTACCGGAGGCGTAATTTTATTCTTGCGAATGCTCATCTCATTGCGAGATGGGCATTTGTTGAAATTGATCTGAGGTAAAAGCATGTCCAAACTCACACAATCCACTGCCTGGAAAGCATTGAGTGTGCATTACACAACGATTCAACCGCAACGAATGCGCCAAATGTTTCAGGATGATCCGGCGCGTTTTGATAAATTCTCGATAAAATTGGGCAGTTTGCTGTTTGATTACTCAAAAAATCGCATCACGGAAGAAACACGACAACTACTGATAGACTTGGCTAATCAAGCTGAGATACCCGCCTATATTGAGCGCATGTTCGCCGGCGAAAAAATCAACATCACCGAACATCGTGCCGTCCTGCATACCGCGCTGCGCAATCGTTCAGGCCGTCAGGTTTTGGTCAACGGCCAGGATGTTATGCCGGATGTGCTACGCGTGCTGGCATTGATGCGTAAATTCTCGGATGCCGTGCGGGGTGGCCAGCATCTCGGCTATACCGGAAAAGTCATCACCGACATTGTCAACATCGGTATCGGCGGCTCCGATCTCGGTCCGCTGATGGTATGCGAAGCACTTAAATCCTATGCCAGCCCAAATCTGCGCGCCCACTTCGTTTCCAACGTAGATGCAACCCAACTTTTCGAGACCCTGAAAAAACTCGATGCAGAAACCACGCTGTTTATCGTCAGCTCCAAGACTTTCACTACTCAGGAAACCCTGACCAATGCGCGCTCGGCACGGGCATGGCTGGTCAAACAACTAGGCGACGAGCGAGCCGTCGCGCAGCACTTTGCCGCCGTCTCGACCAACCTCAAGGCAACTGCCGCATTCGGTATCAACCCGGATAATGTCTTTGAATTCTGGGATTGGGTGGGGGGGCGTTATTCCCTGTGGTCGGCTATCGGTTTACCCATTGCGATATTTATCGGTATGGATAATTTTGAAGCCTTACTGGGTGGTGCACACGAGATAGATGAGCATTTCCGCCATGCGCCGCTGGATCAAAATATCCCTGTGCTGATGGGACTGCTAGGCATCTGGTACGGCAATTTTTTTGCGTGTAGCTCGACCGCCGTGCTGCCTTATGACCAGTACCTGCATCGCTTTGCCGCCTATCTGCAACAACTTGAAATGGAAAGTAACGGCAAAGGAGTGGGTCGCGATGGCAAGCCGGTTGATTACGATACCGGCATGGTCGTTTGGGGCGAAGCGGGCACCAATGGTCAACACGCCTTCTATCAGTTGCTGCATCAAGGCACACGCATGATACCGGCGGACTTTCTGGCACCGCTACATAGCCAAAATCCGCTAGGCGAACATCACGCGATTCTGCTCGCCAACTGTTTCGCACAAACTGAAGCGTTAATGGTAGGCAAGACTGAACAGGAAGCGCGCGCCGAACTGCTCGCGCAAGGCATACAAGGCGCGGAACTGGAAGCGTTGTTGCCGCATAAGGTTTTCACTGGAAACAAACCCACCAATACCCTGTTATTCGACCAGCTCGACCCCCACGCATTAGGCATGTTGGTCGCTCTTTATGAACATAAGGTATTTGTGCAAGGAATCATCTGGAACATCAATTCGTTCGACCAGTGGGGTGTGGAATTGGGCAAGCAACTGGCGGGAAAAATTCTGCCGGAATTGCTCGATGAATCCGCCAAGTCAGCGCATGACAACTCTACCCGCAGCCTGATCGAGTACTACCACCAGGAAACAAGGTAATGCTGCAACGAAACAATGGAGCTGAAGCTCCTGTTTCTGAGTGAAAAGGGGCAAGCCAAATCCCCCGCCCCTTGCATCCTGCCCCCTTGTATCTTGCTTTTCTACCTCAGGTCTTCCTCATAAGGCCGCCCCGGATACTGAAAGGCGACCGGGCCATCCGGTTCAGCGTGGATAAACTGATGAACGAAGGGATCATTCGAGTCCATCATTTGCGCCGTTTCGCCTTCTGCCACAACCTTGCCGTTATGTATAAAGTAAACGTAATCCACAATTTTGAGTGATTCGGAAATATCGTAAGTCACCACCACCGAAGTCACGCCCAGCGCATCGTTCAAGCGCCGGATGAGGTTGGCGATGGTGTTGAGTGAAATCGGATCCAGACCGGCGAAAGGCTCGTCGTAAATAATCAGCGCAGGATCAATCGCAATCGCACGAGCCAACGCCACGCGCCGCTCCATGCCGCCGGACAAATCTCTGGGCATCAGATTGCGTGCGCCGCGCAGCCCCACCGCCTGCAACTTCATCAACACCAGATCGTGAATCATCTGCTCGGACAAATCGGTATGTTCGCGCATCGGGAAGGCAATATTGTCATATACCGTCAAATCGCTGAACAGCCCGCTCACCTGAAACATCATGCCCATTTCGCGGCGCAATGCATAAAGCGCATCGTTATCGAGCTGGTGTACCGTCTTGCCCAGCACCTTGACACTACCGCTATCCGGTTTGAGCTGGCCGCCAATCTGGTGCAACAGGGTACTCTTGCCGCACCCGCTCACGCCCAGTATCGCGACCACTTTGCCGCGCGGGATGTTAAGATTGATGCCCGTCAGCACCTTGCGTTCGCCGTAGGCAAAATGCAAGTCGCTGATTTCGACCAGATTGTCCGTGGCCGCCTTTTTTGCAACCAGATGTTCAGATGAATTTGCCAATATCTTTCCTTGCTTTTGTACCATCAAGAGGCGCGGATGTTATCATTTTTCGGAGTGTAGGGCGTATCGCCAACCACCCCCACCTTACAACAGCCCCCAGATGACCTTATCCGCACAAATAATCCTGCAAGACATATTCGGTTACGCCACGTTTCGCGGCGAACAGCAGGCGATTGTCGAGCAAATCGCCCAGGGCGGCGATGCACTGGTCTTGATGCCGACTGGCGGCGGCAAATCCTTGTGTTATCAGATTCCCGCATTGCTGCGACCGGGGGTAGGCATTGTGGTCTCACCGCTAATCGCGCTGATGCAGGATCAGGTAGATGCCCTGCTCCAACTCGGCGTGAAGGCGGCCTATCTGAATTCCAGCCTGTCTGCCGAGGCGGCGCGCGAAGTGCAGCGACAACTCATGCGCGGAGAACTCGAGCTGCTTTACGTCGCCCCCGAACGATTGCTGATGCCCAACTTTTTGGCTCTGCTCGAACAATTGAATGTACCGCCCTCACCCTTGCCGGGAGAAGATAAACCCGGCATCGCTTTGTTCGCCATAGACGAGGCGCATTGCGTGTCACAGTGGGGGCACGACTTTCGACCGGAATACCGCGAATTGACAGTATTACAGCAACGTTTCCCCACCGTGCCGCGCATCGCACTCACCGCTACGGCGGATGCCCCGACGCGGCGAGAAATCGTCGAACGCTTGTCGCTGGAAGAGGCGCGACAATTTGTTTCCAGCTTCGACCGTCCCAATATCCGCTACCGCGTCACACTTAAATCCAATGCACTCAATCAGTTACAAAACTTTCTTGCCAAGGAACATGCAAATGATGCGGGCATCGTGTATTGCCTTTCCCGCAAACGGGTCGAGCAAACAGCAGACTGGTTAAAAGAGCGCGGCTGGGATGCGCTGCCCTATCATGCTGGTCTCGACACGGCGACGCGTGCCGCCAACCAAAGCCGTTTCCTGCGAGAAGAAGGTGTAGTGATGGTTGCCACCGTGGCATTCGGCATGGGCATAGACAAGCCCAACGTGCGCTTCGTCGCTCACCTCGACTTGCCCAAAAGTATGGAAGGCTACTATCAGGAAACGGGGCGCGCCGGACGTGACGGGCTGCCCGCCGATGCGTGGATGGCCTACGGCCTGGGCGACGTGGTCTCGATGCGCCAGATGTTGAGCAACGGCGATGCGCCCGAAGAACGTAAACGCGTGGAGTTGCAAAAGCTCGATGCGCTGCTGGGTTTCTGCGAATCCACCGCCTGCCGCCACCAGACCATCCTGCGCTACTTCGGCGAGGAACATCCAGGCGACTGCAATGAGTGCGACAACTGCCTGACCCCCGTTGCAAGCTGGGATGCCACGCGTGCCGCGCAAATGGCGCTGTCTTGCGTGTATCGCACCGGACAGCGTTTCGGGGTCGGTCATCTGGTGGATGTGTTGTTAGGCAAACAAACCGAGCGCATCACAAAATTTCACCACCAGCAGCTTTCCACCTTCGGCATCGGCGCGGAACACAGTGCCACGCAATGGAGCAGTGTATTCCGCCAACTGGTAACCAGCGGTTTTTTGGAAGCCGACATCGAAGCCTACGGCGGACTGAAACTCACTGCCCGCGCCCGCCCGGTACTCAAGGGCGAACAAGCCGTCTTCCTGCGCCACGATGCCGAACCCGCCCAACGCAGCCGCACCACGCGAGACGGCAAGTCGCGCGAACCGTTCGCGGGCGCTAATGAAAACCGCCTGTGGCTGGCACTCAAGGCGAAACGAATGGCGCTGGCACGCGAACAGGGCGTGCCACCCTATGTGATTTTTCACGACAGCACGCTGCTGGAAATGCTCGATCAGCGTCCCGGCAGCCTCACTGAAATGGGTCGTATCAGCGGCGTAGGGCAAGGCAAGCTGACGCGCTATG
>PEUR01000110.1 GCA_002780675.1 Gallionellales bacterium CG03_land_8_20_14_0_80_55_15
GTTGATGACATTGATGATGTCGTACACCACGCGCCGTTCACAGCCCATGATGAGATCGAGATTGCGCAACCCCACGTCAAAATCAATCACCACGGTTTTATTGCCGCGCATCGCCAGACCACTTGCAAAACTGGCGCTGGTGGTCGTTTTACCGACCCCGCCCTTACCTGACGTTACTACAATCACTTTTGCCACGATACATTTCCTAAGCGTTTAAATATTCGCGCATTTTACCCGTAAAATGCTGCCAAAAAACACTTTCAGCTTGCAAAAATAGCAATTATCAGCCCGGCAAGGCTTCAATCACCAGTCGCGTTCCCTCCAGATGAATTTGCGCAGCCTTACCTCGCACTTCTTCCGGGATGCCATCCTCAAACACCTTGAAGCAACCTGCAATCGAAAGCAGTTCCGCTTCCAGCTTATGCACGAAAATACGCGCCGCCGCATTGCCGTGCGCACCCGCGATCGCCTTGCCGCGCAACGGCGCATAAACATGAATATCGCCGTCTGCAATCAGTTCAGAACCCGCATTGGCGATAGCCAACAGCACCAGATCAGCGCCTTCGGCATAAATACTCTGGCCGGTGCGCACCGGTTTATCAATCACAAGCGTCGGGCGAATAACGGTCTGCACCGTTGTCCGAGGCGATTCCTTCGGTGTTTCAGGCTGAACGGAAATGACTTCCGGCGTTATTTCCGCCGCGATACCGGGTAACTCCGGTTGCGCATGCAACAGGGCGGCAGGAGCGGCAAGCGACGGGTCGGTCTCTCTTTTTGACGGATTCCTGACAAACGCCGCCGGGAACAACCCCAGACCGGATTGCACGGCGGCAGCGCGTTGCTTCTCCGAGCCGCCCGACACCCCCGCCGCGCACATGCCATGCTTGCGCATGAAAGCGACCAACGCGGAGAAATCCAGGCTCGGGTCGGACTCAGCTATCGCCGAGAGTTCCAGCACAATAGGGGTGCTGGCGAAAAAATCCGGGGTCTGATTCAGGCGCAGTGCCAGCGCTTTTTTAAGCAGGGGCAAATCCGGGGTGATGATATGGAGTTGCAGGACAGGCAGATTAGCTGTCTTGATTTTGAATGCAGGCGCTTCGCTATTCATGATTTTTAGTTTTCAGGGGGTTAGAGCGGAATGATGCGAGCTCGCCAACAGCAAGCCCAAAAATTGCCCGGCAGTTTAACCCAAAAATGGCAATTTGATGGTCTGCCCAAGCACTATTTCCAGTTACCCATGAAATACAACGCACCGGGGCGGAGCCGCCCACTGGGGCGACTGCGGGATGACGCTCACTGTCTTATCCGGCTTCAGAGATAAGTGAACAAGGACAAATTTGCAACCTGAGTGAATGACTTTTGTGCGGCCTGCAAGGTCACTTGCTGCTGCGTCAGATCGCTAATGGCCTTGTTGTAATCCACATCCTGCAACTGCGACAAAGTTTGTTTTAACTGTAAACCCATATCTTCGCCCGTTGTCTGAAGGGCATCTATTTCATTCAAACGCAAACCCAGCGTAGCGCGCACCGTCAGCACATTGCCCAACGCGTTATCCAGATTATTGATGCCGCGATTAAGCCCGTTGGTCAAATTGCTGCCTACCACCGGCGCATTCAGCGTGGCAATCAAATTGGAAATAGTCTTGAACACACTCTCATTGCTGCTGGGGGTCACGGCAAAACTGTCACCGCTGGCAGGCGCGCCTTGAATATCCAGACGCATTCCATCAAAAGCGATAGCCTGCCCGCTCGTGTAAGGTTGCGCGGTCATGCCCGGCACTGGCAAACCGGTAGTGGTGTTGATTACGCTGTAATTGCTGACCCCGGCAGCCATGCTGAAACTGATACTGTAATTATTGCCCGTCAACGCCGCAGGATTGACGACTGCCCCCGCGCTGATGACCCCGCTACCGCTATTGCCAGCCGTCGCCTGGGTAACAAACGTGCCGTTGCCATTCCTGATGCGCATGAACACATCCGCCCCGCTATCGCTCGCCGCCATTTGTCGCGTCGCACTAACTTGCGCCAGCCGCTGGCCGTCATCACCGAAATAGCCCATACCGGCAGGGGTATCCACGAACGGCTGGGTCTTCGACTGAAAACCTGAAAACAGGTAGTTGCCAACGCCATCCGTACTGTTTGCCAGACCGACCAATTCCTGCAACCTGCCGCTCAAATCAGTCGCCAGCGTAGCGCGGTCGCTGCTGTTGAGCGTCCCGTTTCCGGCATACACGGCAGCGGTTCTGACATCCTGGAGCAGTGTGGTGACACCCTGCAAGGTACTCTCGGCAAGCGATAGCGTATGGCGCGCCGCTACGCGGCTGGATGCCTGCTGGTTATTGATGGCATCCGATTGCGTGATGTCCAGCGCGCGCGTGGCGGCGACCGGATCGGTGGAAGCACTCGACAGGCGTTTGCCGCTGGCAATCTGTTGCTGCGTCTGCATCAGACGGCTCTGCTGCTGACCCATCGCCGCGACATTGCTGTCAAAAATTGTATTGGAACTGATACGCATCTCGCACCTACCTTCCTAAGGTCAACAGCGCATCAAACATGGTGTTGGCAATCTGCATCGCCTTCGCCGACGCTTGATAGGCTTTCTGGTAACGCAACAAATTAGCCGCTTCTTCGTCAAGATTGACACCGGAAACACCCTGCTGCATAGCGACTGTCTGAGTCAACATGGCATCCTGTGCCTGGCTTGTCACCATCAGTTCATTGGTCTTTGCACCGATAGAACCCACCAACTGGCTGTACGCCCCCTGGAAACTGGTGGTGCCGTTGGCCAGCAAATTCTGCTTTTGCAACCCCGCCATCAGCAAGACATTGCGGTTATCGCCCGTCGCGTTGGTGTTGGCAGCCACGTTAAAGGCATCACCTGCAACGGGTGTTCCGCTGATTTGCGTCGTCCAGCCGTTGAAACTGATGGCTTGCCCCGGCGTATAAGTCTGCGCGCCCACAGCGGGTACTGCGCCGACGACGGTAAAAGTCGTCGCACTGGTAAAGGTGATGCTCAGCGGTGCTTGCAAATTCGCGTTAAGCGGCGGCGGTGCATTCACCGTACCCGCCGTGATTTTTGCCGTACCCAGATTGGTCAGTGCCGCACTGGTGCGGATTGGCGCGGCGGTCGCCAGCTTCGCCGGATCATTGTTCAACAAGGCAATATCGCGCGCCGCATTGGCGGTTGGGCGAATCGAAAAACTATCCCCCGCCGCCATCGCGCCCGCATCCAGATTGACGGTAAAGCCATCCACCGTGGGTGCCGGCACCAGGCTCGCGCCCAGGTTAGTCAGCGCATTGTCCGACAAGCGGGTCATCGTGTAATGGGTGCCATCAAATTTAAGCTGATAGTCACTGGTAGTCAGTGCCGACACACTGGCAATACTGGCAGATAGCGTGGCCGTGCCGGTATTGTTCGCGCCCTTATCCACGCGCGGTGCCGCGGCCACCAACAGACTCCCGCCCAGCGCGCCCTGCAAATCCTGTCCCAACTGATTCTGCTGATTAAGGCTGGTCGCCAGTCCCAAGGCCACGCGCCCCAGCGCGTTACGCGCAGGTTCAAGGCTCTGATCGCGAAAAGTCAGGTACGCACCCAGATTACCGCCCTGCAAACTGCTTTGTTGCAAGGGAATGGTTTTACCATTGGTCAGATAGGCGATGTCCACCTTGCTCGGGTCGTTGGGGGATTGCACCACTTGCAAGGCCATCGCCCGTTCATCAATCACCAGTGCCTGACCATTGCCGACGAACACGTTCATGGCACCGTCAGTTTGTTGCTGGACTGTGACTTTCATCTCTTTATTTAACTGGTTAACCAGTTGATCGCGCTGATCCAGCAAGTCGTTGGGCGGCTGCCCCTGACCTGCGGCAATGGCGCGCTTGATATTGCCGTTCAGCGTCGCGATCTGGGTCGCGTAGGTATTGACGGACTGGACGCTGCCAGCGATTTGCCCGGTCAGACCGTCGGCGATGTCGGTCAGACGCTGGTCTATCGCCTGAAAGCGGTTCACCGCAAATTGTGCGGTACTTATTACGGTTTGCCGCGCAGGAACGGATTCAGGACTGCTGGACAGCCCGTTCATCGCATCGAAAAAACTTTGCATGGCGGGCGACACCCCGGCAGCGGGATCGGCCACCAGGTTATCCACCTGCTTCATGGCAGAAAGATAAGCACTCAAGTAGCTGGACTGACTCTGCTCCTGGCGCACTTGAGTGGTTAAAAACTGGTCGTAAATTCTTTGCACGCCCGCCACGTCCACCCCTTGCCCGATAAATCCTGCACCGGATGCCTGGGCTGCGCGCGAACTTACCAGCACCTGCTGCCGGGTAAATCCGGGCGTATTGGCATTGGCAATATTGTGTTCGGTGGTGGTCAGGGCGTACTGAGCCGCGTTCATTCCACTCAATGACGCGCTAAAAATATTGCTTCCCATGATGCTTCCTTTTTCAGCCTGACAACGGCCTCGGTGATGTTATCGGCACACGCAAATAATTCTTTAGGCCTCAGCCAGAAATATTCATTTGCCGCATCACGCTCACCAGTTTGTCGGCATATTTCGGGTCGGTCGCATAACCGGATTTTTGCAGCGCCTGCGCCATGCCTATCGCATCTCCGCCCTGTTGCATAACACTCGCGTAACGCGGGTTGTTGCCCAACATGCCGGAATAATCCTTGAAGGCATCGGTATAGGAATCATAGGCGCGGAATTTCTCTAGCTGCTTGTGCGCCACGCCGTTCTTGTACTCGGTGGTCATCACTTCGGCGACTTTGCCGTGCCAACTGGCACTGGCCTTGATGCCGAACAGGTTGTAGCTGTTCGAACCATCCGGCATGAGAATCTCGCGCTTGCCCCAGCCGCTTTCCAGCGCGGCTTGCCCCAGCATCAGATGCGGCGGCACGCCCGTCGTCTGGCTTGCCTGCATGGCATGTGGCAACATCCGGTTGACAAAGTCCTGCTGGGTATTCGCATTGAAAGCGGAAGGAACGGA
>PEUR01000150.1 GCA_002780675.1 Gallionellales bacterium CG03_land_8_20_14_0_80_55_15
CCGAGATGTCGTAAACCACACGGTTGATACCGCGTACTTCGTTGATGATGCGGCTGGAGACTTTGCCCAGCAACGCATGGGGCAATTCGGCCCAGTGTGCGGTCATGAAGTCTTGTGTTTGCACGGCGCGCAGAGCCACTACCCACTCGTAAGTGCGTCCATCGCCCATCACGCCTACACTCTTGACCGGCAAAAACACCGTAAAGGCTTGTGACGTTTTTTCATACCAGGTCTTGCCATCTATGTCCTTGGTCGCATTGAGTTCTTCCATAAAAATGGCATCGGCACGACGCAACAAGTCGGCATATTCCTTCTTCACTTCACCCAGAATACGCACCCCCAAACCGGGACCGGGGAAAGGGTGGCGATATACCATGCCGGGCGGCAAACCTAACGCCACCCCCAGTTCACGCACTTCGTCCTTGAACAATTCGCGCAACGGTTCAAGCAGCTTGAGATGCATACTTTCCGGTAGTCCACCGACGTTGTGGTGGGATTTAATGGTGTGTGCCTTCTTGTTTTTGCCGCCCGCCGATTCGATCACATCAGGATAGATAGTGCCTTGCGCCAACCACTTTGCCTGAGTCAATTTAGCCGATTCGCTCTGAAATACCTCGACAAACTCACGGCCAATAATTTTACGCTTCTGTTCGGGATCGGTTACGCCAGTCAAGTGATGCAGAAACTCGGCACTGGCATCCACATGAATCACTTTTACGCCCAGATTCTGCGCAAAAGTCTCCATCACCTGCTCCGCCTCGTTCAGGCGCAATAAGCCGTTATCCACGAACACGCAGGTCAACTGATTACCGATAGCGCGATGCAGCAATGCAGCCGCTACCGAAGAATCCACGCCGCCGGACAAGCCTAGAATGACCTCATCGCTGCCCACTTGGCTGCGGATATTCTCGACCGCTTCAGTGATGTAGTCAGGCATGTTCCAGTCGGCACCGCAGCCGCAGATGTCATGCACGAAACGCGCCAACATCGCCTTACCCTGATGGGTATGCGTCACTTCGGGATGAAATTGCAGCGCATACAAATGCCGCGCTTCGTCCGCCATGCCGGCAATCGGCGTAGTGGCGTTGCTGGCAATCACCGAAAATCCGGGCGGAAGACCGGTGACCTTATCGCCGTGACTCATCCACACATCCATCAGCCCATGCCCATCTGCATCGCTGCGATCCTGAATATCGCACAACAAGGCAGAGTGACCCTGCGCGCGAATCTCGGCATAACCGAATTCACGCACCAGTCCATTTTCTACTGCGCCCCCCAGCTGCGCTGCCATGGTTTGCATACCGTAGCAGATGCCCAGCACGGGTACGCCAAGCTCGAAAACAGCCTGCGGTGCACGCGGTGTATCGCCTTCAGTCACCGAATTCGGTCCACCGGAAAGAATGATGCCGCTAGGCTGAAAGGTACGAATAAACGCGTCATCTACGTCATAAGGATGCAACTCGCAATAAACATTTGCTTCGCGCACACGGCGTGCAATCAACTGGGTATATTGAGACCCAAAGTCGAGGATGAGGATTTTTTTGTGCATGATTAAAGCCTGGGAAGGGTGAAGGGAAAAGTGATTGCGCCTGCTGCGCTCAGGGGTGGAGATGCTGCGATTTACCCTTACCTCTTTCCCCTTACCACAGTTAGTCTATATGGTAATTCGGCGCTTCTTTGGTAATCTGCACGTCATGGACATGCGATTCACGGATGCCGGACGAGCTGATTTCGACGAATTCCGCCTTGACGTGCATGGTGGATATGTCGGCACAACCCAAATAGCCCATGCTGGCACGCAAGCCGCCCATCAGTTGATGGATCACAGCCAGTGCGCTGCCTTTGTAAGGAACGCGACCTTCGACACCTTCGGGTACCAGCTTGTCCTGATTGCTTTCACCTTCCTGGAAATAGCGGTCGCTGGAGCCTTGTTGCATCGCGCCCAAGCTACCCATGCCGCGATAAGATTTGTACGAACGCCCCTGGAATAACTCGATTTCACCCGGTGCTTCTTCCGTGCCAGCAAACAATCCACCCAACATCACCGTGTGTGCGCCCGCCGCAATCGCCTTGGCAATATCGCCGGAAAAACGCACCCCACCATCGGCAATCAACGTCACGCCTGTGCCTTGCAGTGCTTTTGCTACATTCTGAATCGCGGCGATCTGCGGCACACCGACACCCGCGACGATGCGCGTAGTGCAAATAGAACCGGGGCCTATACCCACTTTCACCGCATCTGCACCATGATCCATCAACGCCAGTGCGGCAGCACCCGTAGCGATATTGCCACCGATTACTTCAACCTCGGGGAAATTGGTTTTCACCCATTTAACGCGATCCAGCACGCCTTGCGAGTGTCCGTGCGCAGTATCCACCACGATCACATCCACTCCGGCCTCTGCCAACAAAGTTACGCGCTCTTCCGTACCCTCACCCACACCGACCGCTGCACCTGCACGCAACCGCCCCCTGCCGTCTTTACTGGCAAGAGGATGCTCGCTGGATTTGAGTATGTCTTTCACTGTCATCAACCCGCACAACTCGAATGCGTCATTGACTACCAGCACACGCTCGATACGGTGCTTGTGCATCAGATTACGCGCATCTTCGAGGCCAGTATTTTCCTTGACGGTAATCAGGCGCTCGCGCGGGGTCATGATATTTCTGACCGGCTGATCCAGACTGTTTTCAAAACGCAGATCACGATTGGTGATAATACCCACCAGTTGCTTGCCTTCAACCACCGGCAAACCGGAAATTTTGTGCTGGCGAGTCAAATTCAGCACGGTGCGTACCGTCATATCGGGCGTAATAGTAATGGGATCCTTAACCACTCCACTTTCAAAACGCTTGACCTTGGCCACTTTCGCGGCCTGCTCACGGGCAGACATATTTTTATGAATGATACCGATACCGCCCTCTTGCGCCAGCGCAATTGCCAGCCTTGACCCGGTGACCGTATCCATCGCAGCGGATAACAAAGGAATATTAAGACTGATATTTCGCGTCAGTTGCGTGCGCAGACTGACATCGCGCGGCATGACGTTAGAGTATGCGGGGACGAGCAAAACGTCGTCAAAGGTTAGTGCTTTTTGAATGATGCGCATTATGGAACAGCCCTCGGCAAAACGCGCATTATACGCATCCTCGGCGCACGGGTAAATCTACCCTTCACACGCCGGGAAAATTAATGGATACAAACCAGCTGTTATAGCGCGGCTTCGTCTGATTCACCGGTACGAATACGGATAACCTGCTCGACCGAAGAAACGAATATTTTCCCATCGCCGATTTTGCCGGTATGTGCCGCCTTGATGATTGCTTCGACTGCCGTATCCAGCATCTCGCTCGACACAACGACCTCTACTTTGATTTTGGGCAAAAAGTCCACCACATATTCCGCGCCACGATACAGCTCGGTATGCCCTTTCTGACGGCCAAATCCTTTGACTTCGGTGACGGTTAGCCCGCTGATATTCAAATCGGACAGTGCTTCACGCACCTCATCTAACTTGAACGGTTTAATGACGGCTTCGATTTTTTTCATATTGAACCCCTGCTGGTTTGAAAATTTCAGACACCCCGCCGTATAACGTGAATAACTACGGTTATTCGGGTCATCTGATGCGATTGGCGGACATTGTATCAAGACATCTGACAAACAAGTTCAAGAGAGTCGCCAAAAGTTCAAAGTTTACTCAATGTTAAGCACAAAAAAATTAAGATGTGCCGCATCTTACTGATATAAATAAGAATTTTTTATACGAAACACAATAGCTGGAACAAAATATGGATTTTCAAGCGCTCCTCAACCCTTTGCCATCAGCGCCAGAACCACTTGTTGATGTTTATTCCTTTTAGCAAGATCAATCGGCGTAGTGCCGTCTGCAAACTTGGCTCGCACATCGGCTCCTTTGCTCAACAATAAAATCACTTCCTGTAAAAAACCATTGGCCGCGGCTTTATGCAAGGCAGTCCAGCCATCACTGGAAACAGCATTCACATCAGCCCCCCTGCTCAGCAATATCGAGCTGACCGTCAAATAACCTCGCGTGACAGCCTGAAGCAAAGGAGTCCAACCATATGCGCTGCTTGCATTCACGTCTGCGCCCTTATCCAGCAACAAACTAACCACTTCCGTATAACCATTAAATGCTGCCCAATGCAGGGGAGTGTATCCGGCAGCGTCCCTGTGATTGAGGTTCGCCCCGGCCTTTATCAACAAGGCGGCAACCTCTTCATTACCGTTAAACGCCGAAATCATCAGCGGTGTCCACTGACGTTCATCACAAATATCCACATCCAAACCGGTGCCAATAAATAGCGAAACTGCAATATTGTTGCCAGACTCCACCGCCTGAATAAAGCCCTTCCTGGAAAAAGGTGCCCCCTGCATCTCAATCTGCTGCCTGAAATGCTCAGGCAATTCATCCCAGGGATTGCCCATACTCACAGGCCCATGCTGCCTGGAATGCACCACGCTCAAATAGATAATGTCCGAAGCAATCTCAGCGGGAAACCCCTGCCGCTTGATCCGCTTGCTCACCATCAATTCGGAAAAATAATTATCAATTTCCGGCGTATCCCACAGCGACATAATCTTATCGAGAATACGCGGGAACTGTTGCTCAAGCGCGTGAGGATAATTTTCTACATTATTGTCTAATATCGCCAACAACACCGTATTCATAGCCAACCAACTCCCAGAAAAAGACGATACAACTGCGGACAGACACCCTCCTGACAACCAACAACAATCTAGGAGTCTGTCGGACTTAAAGGAAATCTACTGCAAATTCGCCTGGAC
>PEUR01000139.1 GCA_002780675.1 Gallionellales bacterium CG03_land_8_20_14_0_80_55_15
CCTTGATAGTACAAATGAACCTTGGAAGCGTGACCGATTACCAGACCGAACGGGGCCATCCCCTCCACATTCAATTCTTCGCCGGGCTGATAGACTTTTTTTGCCAGCACTTTGCCGGACGGCTCGGTGATTTCAGTCCAGGATTCGTTATCGAACACCAGACGCAACTTGCTGACAGACACGACCGTTGCAGCGACATCCGACCCCGTCATTATTTTAGGTTGCACAGGCAATTCCGCCGGGGTTATCACCAGCGCGCTTTCCGATACGGTTTCGACTTGTTCCATCGCGGGTGATTGAGCAGGTTTGGCTTGCCATATTGCAAATCCCACTATCAACAACGCGATGAAAAATGCACCTATCAACAAATACAGATTTTGCCGACGCTCAGGAGAGACCTCCATCAAAGCGGGCTTCATGCCCAGCGTATCAACTTTCACCTGAGACACTTTGCCACCCGACAAGGCATCGAGAAGCGGTTGCGCATCCATCTGAAGTATTTTTGCGTAGCTACGCACGAAACCGCGCACAAAAGCGATCTCGGGCAGCGACTGAAAGTCGTCGGCTTCCAAGGCAATAATCTGGCGGGGCGCGAGTTTTATCCGGTTAACCACATCATCAATGCTCCAGCCCATACGTTCGCGGCCAGCGCGCAACAGATGCCCAACCGAAATCCCCCCTTGCTCCACCGATTGTTCGTCTTGTGAAGTATGCGCAACCTTATTTTCCTGTGTCTGTTCCATCATTCACCATTCATCAATAATTGGCTCTCGCGCGCATCAGGATAACGCTTGCGCAACTGCAAACCATAGCTGGCTTGGGCATTGCTATCCCCGAGCTTGCGCTCGATACGCACCGCCAGCCAGAGCTGGCTCGCGGTCAAATTTTCATTTCCTTGCGCAAAACGCGCAAAATATTTTCTGGCCTCAGCATATTCGCCTGCGGAAAATTTCACTTCCGCCATTCCCAGCAAAGCCTGAGCCAAATCGGGCTGTACCGACAACGCACGCTGAAAAAAATCCGCCGCCTCCAGCAAATTGCCCGCCTTCTGGGAACACAGACCTGCATTTAAATAGGCACGCTCGGGCGTGGCATATAAAGGGTTCTTCAGCGCCGCCATAAAATGCGGGATGGATTCCTTCTCCCTGCCACGCTGACAGAGAAACCAGCCATAGTTGTTATGGGCTTCTGCGTCCGCCTTATCCAGGCGCAGCCCCTGTTGAAAAACCTCCTCGGCTTCCTTGTCCTCGTGCAACGCCATATGAATCAGACCGCTCACACTGTAAGCGGGCGCGTAATTGCGGTCAGCCCGCACCGCCAGGTCAATCTCGGACAGCGCGATCCCCATCTGATTGCGCTCAAAATACATGCCAGCCAGTTCAGTGTGTATCCTGGCACTGTTGCTATTAGCCCCAGCCTGTTGCTGCCTGGATGAACCACTTGAAGCGCACCCGGCCAGCATTATTACCGCAAAAATCAAACCTGAAAGTCGTTTCATCGTTGCCTTCGCTTGTTTATTTATGGAACGCAATGCGGGTGGTACGTCGAGTCTTGTCCAGCACCTGCCCCGCCAACTGACCACACGCCGCTGCGATGTCGTCACCGCGCGTCTTGCGGGTGGTGGTCATAATGTCTGCCTGCATCAGCACATCCCGAAAACGCTGGATCGCCTCCGGCCTGGAACGCTGATAAGGCGACTGCGGGAAGGGATTAAACGGGATCAGGTTGAATTTGCACGGCGTGTCCGCAACCCGCCGCACCAGTTCATGCGCGTGTTGCACGGTATCGTTCACCCCGTCCAGCATCACATATTCAAAGGTGATGAAGTCGCGCGGTGCGCGCTCCAGATAACGACGGCAGGCCGCCAGCAATACCTTGAGCGGATACTTCTGGTTGATCGGCACCAACTGGTCGCGCAAGGCATCGTTCGGCGCATGGAGCGACACCGCCAGCGCGACCGGACAGTCTTCGCGCAACCTGTCCATCGCTGGCACCACGCCGGAAGTCGAAACGGTCACGCGGCGGCGCGACAGACCATACCCCAAATCATCCAGCATCAGGCGCAGCGCGCTCACTGTGTTGTCGTAATTGAGCAGCGGCTCGCCCATGCCCATCATTACCACATTGCTGATCGCCCAGTTGCCCTCGGCATTTCTGCCGAGCTGGTGATTCGCCCACCACAGTTGACCGATGATTTCCGCCACCGACAGGTTGCGGTTGAAGCCTTGTTTGCCAGTCGAACAAAACGAACAATCCAGCGCACAACCGGCTTGAGAGGAAATACACAGCGTGCCGCGCGCAACTTCGGGGATATACACCGCTTCCACGGCGTTGCCCGTACCGACGTTCAACAGCCACTTGCGCGTGCCGTCGTCGGACAGCTCTTCGCGCAGGATTTCCGGCACGACAATACAAGCCTGCTGCGCCAATTTATTGCGTAATACAGCCGCGATGTCCGTCATCGCGGCGAAATCGGACTCCCCTTCCCGGTAAATCCAGCGCATGAGCTGGCGCGCACGAAACGGCTTTTCGCCCATTTCTGCAAAATAAGCACTCAGCGCATGAGCATCCAGGTCAAGGAGGTTTTTTTTCATTTAAAACAAATACTTAGCGAGAATAAACATTCAAAGCAGGAAAGAAATAGGCGATTTCAACCGCAGCCGTTTCAGCCGCATCAGAACCGTGTACGGCATTGGCATCAATGCTGTCAGCGAAATCAGCACGGATCGTTCCCTTGTCCGCCTTCTTGGGATCCGTCGCGCCCATCAAATCGCGGTTCTTCAAAATCGCGCCTTCGCCTTCCAGCGCCTGAATCATCACTGGACCGGAAATCATGAACTCAACCAGATCGTTGAAGAATGGGCGTGCAGCATGCACAGCGTAAAAGCCTTCTGCCTCTTTGCGTGACAATTGCGTCATGCGTGCGGCGATAATCTTCAGGCCAGCGCCTTCAAAACGGGAATAAATTTGACCGATCACATTTTTTGCAACGGCATCGGGTTTGATAATTGACAGAGTACGTTCAACAGCCATGCTAAATCTCCAAAACTAAGGGTTATAAAATTACGACCGCGCATTCTATCAGGCTTTGCCTACCCTGTCGCAGGCAGCCTCATCAAGAACAGGGGAAATGAATGACACAGAGCGGGCAGACAGGCTTATCGTCTGCCCGCGCGGTTGGTCTCCGCACGAGCAAAAAAGCCCCCCCGCTTACCTCCAGCCAGACTATAGGTACGAATTTATTCGCAGCATCAATCCAGGCTCGCCCACCGTCTGATAGCCTGCGGCTATCGCCACCCCCGGCACGGCAACCAGTTGCTCGCCGCAATACAGCAACGGCCAGCGGTCGCGCTGCCAGGGCAGAATGTGATGTTCCTGAAGCAGGTTTTTCAGGGTACGGGTTGCCGAATGAACCGAAGGACGTAGCGTTTCGCCGCCACTTCGCAGACGCAATGTAACAGGCTCGCCTTGCAGCTTTGCCAGGCTGATTCCTTGACCCTTGAATGTATTGAATAAAATACGAGTATGCAGCGCAGGCCAAGCCAATTCTGCTTCGCCCTGCCAGGTCAGTCTTTGCTGGCTGTCGAATTCGCACAGTTCAGGCGCGGCATACACACGACCCTGGTAACGGCGCACCTGCCAGCCACCAAAGGTGATGCAGACCGATGCATCGGGTCGAGCCGCGCAAAGTTGGTGCAGCATATCGTCCAGCCGCACAGCCTGCGGCATGGGCGCACCGAGCTGATACAAAAAGTAGCGCAACAGGTTTTTGGCACGCGGCAGGGAAAGCGCTTGCAGATGCGAGACCCCCAATGTGTGAATGTCCTCACGCTTTGCGACGGGATGCGGGAGTGGCTCTGTCGCATCAATTCGCGCCAAGTCATCGAGCAAGGCGCTGGCCTCGGCGAAATTTTGCGTGCTGCGCGCAAGCGTTGCACGATAAGCGGGAAATTTTTCACCCAGCAGCGGCAACAACTGATGGCGGAGGAAATTGCGTGGATAGTCATCGTCCAGATTACTCTCGTCTTCTATCCATTCGAGTTGATGGAAGGCAGCGTATTCGAGAATATCCTGACGAGAGGAATGCAGCAGCGGGCGAACAATTTTCGTCGCTCCCGTACCCAACACCGGCATGGCGGCAGCCCCGCGCACCCCTGCCCCGCGCAACAATTGCAACAACAAGGTTTCCACCTGATCATCGAGATGGTGGGCAAGTACCACGAAATCACAGTGCTGATCGGCAAACGCCGCATGGCGCAGCTTGCGGGCGGCAGCTTCCAGACCGTGTGCGCGCAACGGCGCGATGTTGACCCGTTCAACCTGCAAGGGAATGGCAAGGGCAGCGCACAATCGGACACAGAAAACCGCCCACGCATCGGCGTTCGGACTGATACCGTGATGAACGTGCAGCGCGGAAAGTTGCCAGCCGCGCTGCGGTGCAAGGCGATGCAGCAGGTGCAGCAGCACCACCGAATCCACCCCGCCGCTCAAGCCTATCAGCAGATGGCTTCCGGCTGGCAGCGCCAGTTGCGCGGCGACTTTGGCAAAGAGATTATCCGAGTTCAACTTCCTTGAACTTACCGTAACTCATCAAGCGATTGAAACGATCCTGCATCATGGTCGCAATAGGTTTGCTTTCGGCTGTTTTCAACGCGTCTTGCAAAGCCTTCTTGACGTTTTGCATGGTCAGTGCGTAATCGCGGTGTGCGCCGCCCAACGGCTCACTAATAATCTTGTCCACAATACCCAGCGTTTTTAGTCGTTTCGCCGTAATACCCAAAGTTTCTGCCGCTTCAGATGCCATGTCCGCGCTCTTCCAAAGGATGGAGGCGCAGCCTTCCGGCGAAATCACCGAATAAGTGCTGTATTGCAGCATCAACATCGCATCACCCACTGCAATCGCCAGCGCGCCGCCCGAACCGCCTTCACCGATGATGGTGCAGATGATAGGCACACGCAATTCGCTCATTTCATACAGATTGCGCCCGATCGCTTCGGACTGGCCGCGCTCTTCGGCGTTCACGCCGGGATAGGCGCCGGGGGTATCAATGAAAGTCATGATGGGGATACCAAATTTTTCCGCCAGACGCATCAGGCGCATCGCCTTGCGATAGCCTTCGGGGCGCGGCATGCCAAAATTGCGCACGATTTTATCTTTGGTATCGCGCCCCTTTTGATGACCGATCACCATCACGCTCTGACCATTAAAACGCGCCAGCCCGCCGACAATCGCCTTATCGTCTGCAAAGCTGCGATCGCCGTGCAATTCCTCGAAATCGGTAAAAATATGTTCAATATAATCAAGTGTATAAGGGCGTTGCGGGTGGCGCGACACCTTGGAAATTTGCCACGGCGTGAGCTTGGCATAAATCTCCTTGGTGAGCACTTCGCTTTTCTTCGACAACTGTGCGATTTCATCGCTAATATCCAGCGCATCGTCATCGTGCATGTCGCGCAATTGCGCGATTTTCTCTTCCAGATCCGCAATCGAATCTTCAAAATCCAAAAATATAATTTTCATATTTGCTACCTGCAGTTACGGGTCACCAGATATGAGTGACGGGTTAAGTTGAGTATTCAGACGGGATAACCCATCAATTCGGGCGCGATAATACTACAAACCGAAGAATCGTTTGACGCTAGACAACAACTCGGTGTGTTGCGAACTCTTTGCCTGCTGCCGGGTCTGCTCGTCCAGGTGATGCACCACGCTATCCAATTGGGCACGCCGCTCCACCAGCACCTGCGCGATTTCTTCAGCCAGACTGGGTCTGGCTCGCATGATGTCGGCAAAAGCCTCCTTGTCCAGACGATAGCACTCGACATCGGTACTGGCGAGTACCGATGCCGTGCGCGGCGCGCCGGTCATCATGCCCATCTCACCAAAAAAGCTGCCTTTGCCCAACACATTCACATTGCTGCGCTCGCCGTTGGACCCCTCAAAAAATACCTCGGCCTCACCGTTGATAATGATGTACAGCCAGTGAGCGACCGCGCCCTGTTTGGAAATAATGCTGCCCTTGGCAAACAGGGCATATTTGAGGCGCGGCGCGAGCGCACGCAATTCCTCGTCAGTCATTTGCGCAAACAATTCGATGCGCCTGAGCGTCTTGACGCGTTGCATCGCCTCGCGCTGTAACACCACGCTCTGATATTTGCTGTTTTCCTTGATGTAATGAACGTTCTGCTCTTCCACCGCCAGACTGATCCCGACGCGTTCCAGCGCGGTAAACACATGCCAGCGCACCGCCGCATCGGTCGGATCATCCACCGACAGATCAGTCAGCCAGTAGCGCAGCGCATAACGCGCGCAGCCCTTGTCCATCTCCATCAACACACAACTCGGCGCAGGCTGCTTGGCAACATTGGCGATGTCCGCCTGGCGGACGGCCTCCTCGACCGCACCGGTCACCTTGTTCGGGATGGTATTTAGCGCGACACCAAACCAAATCCAGCGCCGCAATTGCACCGGCTGATCGGTGCGCCGTCCCAACACCAGAAACTTGTTTTTCATCAACTGGCTATTGGGGAACACCACCGTTTCCCAGTTGCGCGTCTCGACCAGCGTGGAGCGCCAGCGTATGTCCACCACCCGTCCGACCACCTTATCAACCTCAATCCAATCGCCGATTTCGATGGAATTGTCCAGTTGCAACGCCAGTCCGCCGAGAATATTGCCCAGCGTATCCTGCATGGCAAACGCCACCACCGCCGTGATCATCGCCGAAGTGGCGACAATACTGCCCAAATCAAGACCGGCATAACGCAACCGCACCAACCCCCAGGCGAGATAAGCGACGATGACAAAAATATCTTCGGTAATGCGCGGCGGATTCAGGCGCACTGCAGGCAACACGCTACGGAACAGCAACAAGCCGCTCAAGCGTATCAATGCAATGCCAGTGGCGATTACCCCGGCCTCGTGAAACACCTCGGCGGCTGTCGTGAATTGCAGGGCGTAAATCACCCCACTGACGAATTGTAAAAACAGTCCTACCAGAAAAAATATCAACGTATTCAAGATGCTTTTGCGGTCTTCCCGGCGCAAGGAGAACAACAAAAACGCCAGCAACAGCGCCATCACCAACACGACCAGCGAGTCCTCGCGCCAGAAATACTGCGTAACCGTCTGCCAAAAACCCATGATCACCCCGCTATTTAGTGTGCCTGGATTCTACAGAATATTCGGCCAGGCGTTTAGGTCGCCGCCACAGCGCCCAGCCAGAGCCGCGCGTCAGGCGCGTTTGCCGCAGTCCGTCGCCACCTAAAACATCCAATTGCAAGCTGGCAATCTTGCCGCCTCGCAACGCCTGCCACAACGGCTGCGCATAGTTAGCTTCAAAGGTCTGCAAGGCCTCACGCCATGCCGCCAGATCGCCGCGCTGCAAGGCACTGCGCAAGCCCGTCCAAACCAGCAACTGCCCGCCTTCCGCAGCCAGCCGCCTCTCCCCGTGGGTGAGGGCTGAATCAAAAGAGCTTTGCCATGTCGGCGACCATTCAACAAACGGCAATCCTGCGGATGCCGCCAACATTTCGCCCAGCATTTCGTCCGAACTTACGCTCGCATAAGTGCTTTGCGCACCAACCCGACCATCGCCGCTGCCCCAAAACCAGACGCTATTCACCGGCAACTCGCCGCGTTCCTCGCGGGCCGCATTAAGCGGATGCGCGAACAACAACATCTGAATCTCGTTGAACAACTGATGCCAACGCCGCTCTGCCGCACCCGTCGGCAGATTGCCGTGGATATTGCGCCCCGCTGCCTGCGACAGTGGCACGGTCCGAATCTCCGGCAACTCGTCCAGCCGCACATACCAGCGTTGCGGATGCGGCGCGAAGAACTCCAGACCCTGCCCGACAAAATGCGCGTTCAAACTGGCGCACAGCACCAGCGCCTCATTCGCGCTGATTTCCACATTCGGCAACAGCACCACCTGCTCGCGCTGCAAACGCAAATGCACCGGATCAGCACACAACCAGCAGCCCTCCCCCAGTCCGTCAAACGCCGCAGCAATCGGCGCAACGGGTGCGCCCGCCCGGCACGACACGCCGAACACCCCGCACAGCAAATCTTCCAACGTAGCAGGGACGACTTTCCCACCGAGTTCATTGCGATTCGTGGCCAAATTACCCCTCCCACTGTTTGCCACCCCGCGCGCCAACAACCTTTCCAAAGCGGGCAGACGCAACCCCGCGCACACCTCGGCGGCAAAGTCTTCCGGCAGAAATAAATCAGTGATAATCAGATGAACATTTTTCATGGCGCGGAGTTTAACCTAGGTGTCTGTCGGACTTGAAGAATCGTAGCGAAAAGGTTTTTAGAATCATCGCTTATTTTCGCGCCCACTTCATCCAACATTAGCCTCGCCACGGGTGTGACCGCTTTTCGATCAGCAGACCTGTTTGCATGTCGCCTAACGCATCTCCGCCTTGGCGGATTTGCCTGAGTTCAGCCAGGCAAAAATGAATGAATGCGAGGCCAACATAAAGAGGCGAAAAGAAATTCAACACGGGTATGAATTGCAATAATCCGGTCGCCGCACCGAGCAGGTAAAGTTTGCCTGAAGAACGCTCAATAACTTGCTCATACTCTTCTTTGCTGGCATGTTCGGCCAGCGCATCGTAGCGGAACAGGCGCTGATTGAGATAAGCGAACAAGGCAATCGGCAGCACGATGACAAACGGGGAAAACAGCCATAACGGCAGAACCAGTATCCATCCGGCGCAATAAATGGAAATGGCAAGCACTGAGTTCCACACGCTGCCCGCCGTGCTACCGCCTTGCTTGCGCTCCAGTTCGGGATAATATTTTTGGGCGACATGGTTGACCATCACGGGCATGACAAACACCGCCGTAATGACCAGCGCCGTGACATAAATGACCGGGAGCAACAACATGACCAGGATGAAAGTGATCAGGTAATGCGACATGACGGCAAGCATCCCAGTCGCTATCCATTGCTCTACCGAAGTCGCTTGCAGCAAAATATTGATACGAGTGACCCAATCCACCCAGAAATACCCGGCAGCCCCTACCCACAGCACAACCGATAGCAACATGGGCCACAGAATCAACGCCAATATTCTGGGATGAAACAGGGTTTGAAGGGCTTCTAACAGGGCCGAAAAAATAGGCTTCATCTGAAAATTGATGTAGCCCGGATGCTAACGGCTATTCCTCAGCGCAATCAGCACCGCCCAAAATCCGAGCACCAGGTAGCACAGCAGCGACCATTCGGGAATGCCGAGGGTAAGAAAGTTCCAGCCCCTGGTCGCACATTCGCCCGAACCGTGCAGCAATTCCTTCAACACGCTGGACATCGGCATGGTTTCCAGCATGTAATCGAGGCCAGGCCCGCACGCGGGTACCTGATCGGCGGGTAAATGCTGTATCCAGATGTGACGGGCGGCGACCGCCACGCCCGCCAGGGAAAGCAGCACGATCAGCGCCGCATAAATGCGCGCGCCGAGACGTTTTGGGCCGTGTGTTGCGGCCAGCAGGAACAGCACCAGGATGGCGATAAAAATCACTCGCTGAACCATGCACAACGGACACGGATCTTGATGTTTGACATATTGCAGATACAGGCCGAAGCCCATCAGTCCGCTGGCAAACAGAAACCCCATCAGATACAACCAGTTATTGGAGATGCGCCGCCACATACTATTCCGCCTCGTCTATCCAGGTTGCCTGGATCGCTTCAAGCACTTTTTCGCCGCCGTGACCGTGGTCGTCGTCGAACCCATCCAAACCGACCACAAGATTATGCAAATCAACAAAACGCACCGTTTGGGGATCAATTTCAGGGTATTTCTCAGCCAGTTCCTGAGCAATTTCACGCACGTCTATCCACTTCATCGCGTTACTCCTTAACCATGTTGATGCTGTATTTTGGAATCTCGATCACCAAATCCTTATCCGCCACAACGGCCTGGCAAGACAAGCGTGAAGTAGATTCCAACCCCCATGCCTTATCCAACAAATCTTCCTCGATTTCTTCTGCGGGCTTGAGCGAATTAAAGCCCTCGCGCAGAATCACATGGCAAGTCGTGCAAGCGGCAGATTTCTCGCAGGCATGTTCGATTTCCACGCCGTTTTGCAACAAGGCATCACAGATAGAAACCCCGGGTTCGGCATTGAACACCTTACCTTTTGGACAAAGTTCAACATGCGGCAACACGATGATTTGCGTCATTATTTTGTCTCCAATTGTGAAATATTTTTGCCCGTCAACACACCCGCCACACTCTTGTCCATACGCGCCTGGGCGAAGCTGACGGTAGCCTCGTTCAAGGCATTCACAGCACGTTTTAGCGCGAGAGTGTCTTCCGTTTTCAAGCTGCCTTGCAAGACCGTCATTTGCGCCTCAATGCGGCTACGCTGCTGATGATCAAGCAGTTCGCCGTCCTGCACCAGTGCATGTTGCACGGCTTCGAGCAACTGGTTCGCTTCGGTCTGCTGTTCTTGTCGGGCGCGCGCCTGCATATCATCCTGCGCATGCTGTACGGAATCCTGCAACATGCGGGTAATCTCGGCATCACTTAAACCATAGGATGGTTTAACCACAATTGCCGCTTCCATCCCGCAACCCATTTCACGCGCCGATACGTTCAACAGCCCATCGGCATCCACCTGAAAAGTGACACGGATGCGCGCCGCGCCCGCGACCATCGCCGGAATGCCGCGCAGTTCAAATTTCGCCAGCGAACGACAATCGCTCACCAGCTCGCGTTCACCCTGTAACACATGGATGCTCATCGCGGTCTGACCGTCTTTGTAGGTAGTGAATTCCTGCGCCCGTGCGGTGGGTATCGTGCTGTTGCGCGGGATAATCTTTTCGACCAGCCCACCCATTGTCTCGATACCCAGACTGAGCGGAATCACATCCAGCAACAGCCATTCATCGCCGCTGCGATTGCCCGCCAACAGATTCGCCTGAATCGCGGCACCCAGTGCCACAACCTTATCCGGATCGAGATTATTGAGCGGAATCTGACCGAAAAACTCACCGACTGCCTGCTGCACCTGCGGCATACGCGTCGCGCCGCCGACCATCACCACGCCCTTGATGTCTGCCGCGCTCAACTTGGCATCGCGAAGCGCGCGGCGCAGCGGCTGCAAAGTGCGTTGAATCAAATTGTGCGACATGGACTGAAACTCGTCCTGAGTCAGCACGTTGTCTACCAGTTCACCACTGGACAACACCGCCGTGATGCGCGTCCTGTCATGCTCGGTAAGTTGCTCCTTGGCAGCCCTGGCCTGGGTCAGCAACAAACGGGTATCTTGCGGGTTGAGCGCGGACAGGTCGTTTTTTTCCAACAACCAGCAGTGGATGCGCTGGTCGAAGTCATCACCACCCAGCGCAGAATCGCCGTTGGCCGACAACACCTCGAACACCCCGCGCGTCAGGCGCAATATGGAAATATCGAATGTGCCGCCCCCCAGGTCATAAACCGCATAAACCCCTTCGGAAGCATTATCCAGCCCGTAGGCAATCGCCGCCGCTGTCGGCTCGTTGAGCAGTCGCAACACATTCAACCCGGCGATTTTAGCTGCATCCTTGGTCGCCTGGCGCTGCGCATCATCGAAATAAGCGGGGACAGTAATCACCGCGCCGACCAACTCGCCACCGAGTGCCGCTTCGGCACGCATCCGCAATACCTTGAGAATTTCTGCCGATACTTCAACCGGGCTTTTCACCCCTGCCACGGTGCGCAGTTGCAACATGCCGTCTGTATCCACAAAGCGATACGGCAGGCGACTGGTATCGCCAACATCCTTGAGCCCGCGCCCCATAAAGCGCTTGACCGAAATAATGGTATTAGTCGGATCAACACTTTGCTCGATCTGCGCCGCCTCGCCCACCGTCACAGAACTATCTGCCGCATAGCGCACCACCGAAGGCAGCATGGCTCGACCATTTTCATCGTTAAGCACCACGCTAATACCGTTGCGCACGGTCGCCACCAGCGAGTTGGTCGTGCCCAGATCTATCCCCACTGCCAGCCTGTGCTGGTGCGGTGCAGTGCTCAAATCGGGTTCAGAAATCTGTAGAAGTGCCATTTTTCAATTGGTGGACACGTTTGTACCCACGCGGGAGAATGAAGTACACGCGCAGAATAAATTATCCGCGCAGCTTAATAAAACAGGGCAGTAGAGACTGCCCACTTTACATGTCTATTACGTCATATGCGGCATCAATTTCTTCCGCAAGTTTTTCCATGAAACGCAGCTTACGCACGAGTCCGGCGGCAGCGGCGTAATCCTGCTCGGTGTCAATTTTAACCGCAAGCTGAGCTTCGAGCGCGCGAGTTTCGACTTTCATACGCGCTGCAAGTTGTTCCAAAGCGTTCAGGTCTCGCGCCTGCTGCGTTTCCGCCACCGCTTCGCGCCACTCCATTTGCGCCATCAGAAAATCCACAGGCATCGCCGTGTTGGTTTCTTCCTGGGTATCCACACCGTTGAGCAACAACAAATAACGCGCGCGCCGTATCGGACTTTTTAACGTCTGGTAAGCCTCATTAACAAGAGTGGATTGCTGCATCGCGACACGCTGTTCTGTCTCGCCCAAATGGGCTGACTTATCAGGATGTACCTGAGCCTGCAAGGCGCGATACTGGAGTTCCAATTTTGCGCTGTCGAGTTGAAAAGACGGAGCAAGCCCGAACAATTGAAAGTGATTGTGCTGAAAATCAAAACCGGTTGATTGCTTCAAACTTGAAAACTCTCGCCGCAACCGCATTCGTTTTTGACGTTAGGATTGTTGAATTTAAAACCTTCGTTCAACCCTTCGCGGGTGTAATCCAGTTCCATGCCTTCGATGTAGGGCAGACTTTTGGCATCCACCAGCAGCGTCACGCCGTGACTGACGAATTGCAAATCATCTTCAGCCAGTTGGTCGGCAAACTCAAGTTTGTAAGCCATGCCGGAGCAACCGCTGGTGCGCACACCGATGCGCAACCCCAGCCCCTTGCCGCGCTTGGCGATAAAATTTTGCACATGCTTTGCCGCCGCTTCGCTCAGAGTAACACCCATCATCTCTTCCCTCCGCCGCCTAGCGACTACCCGTACAGGCAGCCGTTTCTACATTATTGCCGTGCTTGGACTTGTAGTCTGCAACCGCTGCCTTGATGGCATCTTCCGCCAGAATCGAGCAGTGAATTTTAACTGGCGGCAACGCCAATTCTTCGGCGATCTGAGTGTTTTTGATCTGCAACGCCTGATCCACTGTCTTGCCTTTGACCCATTCGGTCACCAGCGAACTGGAAGCAATCGCCGAACCGCACCCGTAAGTCTTGAATTTCGCATCTTCAATGATTCCACCTTTGCCGACCTTGATCTGCAACTTCATCACATCGCCGCAAGCTGGCGCGCCGACCATACCGGTACCCACTTCGTCGGCATCCTTGTCCAAGGTTCCCACATTGCGCGGATTCTCGTAGTGATCCAATAATTTTTCGCTGTAAGCCATTTTGTTCTCCTAGAATTCAGGATTCGGGATTCAGAATTAAGACAAACCGATTTTCACTCGATCCTCAATCCTTGATCTTCAATCCTGTTTTTAATGTGCCGCCCACTGCACGGTGTTCAAATCAATGCCATCCTGGTGCATTTCCCAAAGCGGTGACAGTTCACGCAATTTGCCGATTTTATTCTTCAGCAGTTCGATGACGTAATCCACTTCTTCTTCTGTCGTAAAACGTCCTACGGTAAAACGTATCGAACTGTGTGCCAACTCGTCGCTACGCCCCAGTGCACGCAATACATATGAGGGTTCGAGACTAGCCGAAGTACAGGCAGAACCGCTCGATACCGCAACATCCTTGATCGCCATAATCAGTGATTCGCCTTCAACAAAATTGAAGCTGAGATTGATGTTGTGCGGCACACGATGCTGCATATCGCCATTGATATGCACTTCTTCCATCACCATCAGACCATTCATCAGGCGATCGCGCAATTTACCCACACGTTCATTTTCCTGCGCCATTTCTTCCTGGGCAATGCGAAATGCTTCGCCCATACCAACGATTTGATGTGTCGCCAACGTGCCTGAACGGAAACCACGTTCCTGCCCGCCACCGTGCATCTGTGCTTCCAGCCGCACGCGCGGCTTGCGGCGAATATATAGCGCACCAATACCCTTGGGGCCATATGTTTTGTGGGCGGAAAACGACATCAAATCCACCTTGAGCCGCTGTAAGTCTATCGCCACCTTGCCAGTTGCCTGAGCGGCATCCACATGCAACAGAATCCCTTTCTCGCGGCAGATTTCACCGATGGCAGCGATGTCCTGAATCACGCCGATTTCGTTGTTCACCATCATGATGGACACCAGTATCGTATCGGGACGCAAAGCTGCCTTGAGTTTTTCGATGTCCAGCAAACCGCTCGGCTCGGGATCGAGATAAGTCGCCGTGAAGCCTTGTCGTTCCAGTTCACGCACCGAATCCAGCACCGCCTTGTGTTCGATGCGCATGGTAACGATGTGTTTACCCTTACCCTGATAAAAATGCGCCGCCCCCTTAAGCGCGAGATTGTTCGACTCAGTTGCGCCGGAAGTCCAGACGATTTCTTTCGGATCGGCATTGACCAACGCTGCGACCTGCGCACGGGCCAATTCCACCGCTTCATCCGCCACCCAACCAAAGGCATGTGAACGACTGGCCGGATTGCCGAATTTTTCGCATAAATAGGGAATCATTTTTTCGGCTACACGCGGGTCAACTGGCGTAGTAGCAGAGTAATCCATGTAAATAGGTAATTTCATTGCTTTTTCAACTTTCTTTGCGTTAAAACTCGCTGGGCAGACCCAATGAAATTAGCCGCCAACCTTGCCATTCATCTTGATTGCCGTCGCACCAGTGTGGTGCTGCGCCTTACCTTCCACTAACTGTTGCAGACTGATATGCGACAGATATTCATAAATTTTTTCATTCAAGCCCATCCATAATTCGTGGGTCAAGCAAGGCTTACCATCGTGGCAATTGCCTTTTTCAGCACAATTCGTCGCATCCATTGGCTCATCAACCGCCACCACAATTTCAGCAATGTTGATCTTGGATGCGATGCGTGCCAAATAATATCCACCGCCCGGCCCACGTACGCTTTCAACTAAATTGTTTCGGCGCAACTTGCCGAACAATTGCTCCAGATAAGAAAGCGAAATCTTTTGGCGCTCACTGATCGAAAACAGCGTGACCGGACCTTTACCGCCGTTAATCGCCAAATCAACCATTGCTGTTACCGCAAAACGCCCTTTAGTTGTTAATCGCATTTTTTTCCTTCAACAGGTAGTAATTTCATTAAAACAATCTATCCGAGGCGTGGAGAATATAATAACCAAGTATTTTAATCAACTATATTATTGAGATGGTTGGGATCAAATTTCTCAGCCGTGGCTCGCTCCTCCTCGACACTCACGCCCATCTTTTCGAGTTGCTGCAAAATAAAATCAATGCGCTGATCCACCGTCACACTGTGACCGAGCAAACCATGAATTGCTTTGGCAACCGGGTCATTCTGGTCATTTCCCATGCCATATGCCTTGAAACCAGCCGACTTTTTCTTCTCCTCATCCAGTATCCGCGCCGGAATCCCAGCCGCCGTCGCGCCTGCGGGTACATCCTTCACCACCACCGCGTTCGAGCCTATTTTGGCACCCGCCCCTATACTAATGGGCCCGAGTATCTTCGCGCCCGCGCCCACCACCACACCATTGCCCAGCGTGGGGTGACGCTTGCCTTCCCGCCAGGAAGTCCCGCCCAACGTAACGCCGTGATACAGCGTCACATCGTTACCGATCTCGGCTGTTTCGCCGATCACCACGCCCATGCCATGATCAATAAAAAACCGCCGTCCGATGGTCGCACCGGGATGAATCTCGATACCGGTCAGCCCCCGCACACAGTGCGACAAAAAGCGCGCCAACCATTTGAAATTGGCGTGCCACAGCCAGTTTGTGACGCGATGCCCCATGCGGGCATGTAAGCCCGGGTAACACGTCAGCACTTCAAAAGTGGTACGGGCGGCCGGGTCGCGAGCGAATACGCTGGCGATATCTTCCTTAATGTTCCTGAACATTATTATCCTGCTGGTAGCGCGATTTAAGGCGCGCATTGTACTCGGTTGTCACACTCAATATACCGCGCAGAATGTTGATTTCATCCGCTTCCAGCCTTGCCCGCGCATACAAACGGCGTAAGCGTTGCATCATGCGCGCCGGATTTTGAGTGGTAAAAAAACCGATTTCAAGCAGCGTTTTTTCCAGTTGCGCCATGAACCCCTCGACCTGTTCATGCGCGGCGGGTTGTGCAGGCTGAATTTGCCGCTGAACAGCCGAGTCACCCTGCATGGCAACGCTAAGTTCATATCCCATCACCTGCACCGCAGCCGCCAGATTGAGCGATGAAAAATCCGGGTTAGACGGAATATTCACCAGCATCTGCGCACGACTGACCTCTTCGTTGGTCAATCCAGACATTTCCGTGCCAAACAACAAGGCCACCGGCAGCAATGCCGCCTGCTGCGACACCAGCGGCATTGCCTCGCGCGGACTTTTTACCTCGTTGGAAATATCACGCGCTCGCGCCGTCATCCCTACCGTCAGCACCACACCCTGCAAGGCTTCATCAATCGAACCGCATAACACTGCATTTTCCAGAATGTCATCCGCCCCGGCCGCCATCGCACTGGCGTGAGGATCGGGGAAATGGCGCGGATTGATCAGGTACAAATGATGCAGCCCCATCACCTTCATCGCACGCGCCGCAGCACCGATATTTCCCGGATGAGAGGTATGACTTAAAACTATGCGTATGTTATTGAAAACATTTAACTTATTCAAAAAATATACCCCGAAAACAATTGCGAAAAAACAATTTGGCAAAATAGATCAAGGGGAATTAACCGAGTTGCAAAGGTGAATTTATTCCCCCTTTTGTGCAAATAAATTCATTCATATAAGGATTTTGTTTATACCAAGCCCAATTCCAACTAAAATGCGCGCTGAATTTTCACAGCTCATTAAAAAGGTCGTACTCATGCAACCCATACTGCATCCCATGCTCAACATCGCGGTCAAGGCCGCACGTCGCGCCGGCAATCTGATTTATCGCAGTGCCGACAAGGTGGATCACCTCACCATCACCAAGAAATCTCATGCAGATTTCGTCAGCGACGTGGATAGAGCCGCCGAACAAACCATCATCCAGACTTTGCTGGAAGCCTATCCAGACCACGCAATTCTAGCAGAAGAGAGCGGCACTCACGGCGAATCAGATTTCGTCTGGATCATAGACCCGCTGGATGGCACGACCAACTTCCTGCATGGCTTCCCGCAATTTTCGGTTTCCATCGCCTTGCAACACAAGGGCATCATCACCCAGGCGGTAATCTACGACCCGACCAAGAATGAACTGTTCACTGCTACGCGCGGACGCGGTGCTTTCCTTAACGACAAGCGCCTGCGCGTCACCAAACGCATTCATATGGCAGATGCCCTGATCGGCACGGGTTTCCCCTACACCAAGTTCGATCATATGGACGCATACATCGGTATCTTCAAGGACTTGATGCAACAGACTTCCGGTCTGCGTCGCCCCGGCTCGGCTGCGCTGGATTTGGCGTGGATGGCGGCTGGCCGCTATGACGGCTTCTTCGAGACCGGCCTGCACATATGGGACATCGCCGCTGGCACACTGCTGATTACCGAAGCGGGCGGCATGGTCAGCGACCTGTCCGGCGGAGATACTTTTCTCAAAACCGGACATATTTGCGCTGGCAACCAGGACATACATCCGAAACTGCTGCAAGTTATCGCCCCCCATCTGACCCCAGCGCTGAAAGGCTCAGTTTGATCAATGGCTGAGGCCTCTTCCCCAACGTCAGCCAGGTACACCGCTGCCGAGAAGCACACCCCGATGATGCAGCAGTATCTGGGCATCAAGGCGCAGCATCCCGACCTGCTGCTTTTTTACCGCATGGGGGATTTCTATGAACTGTTCCATGAGGATGCCGAGCGCGCCGCGAAACTGCTCAACATCACGCTGACCCAGCGCGGCAC
>PEUR01000098.1:0-4427 GCA_002780675.1 Gallionellales bacterium CG03_land_8_20_14_0_80_55_15
TTCAGCATCCAGATGGTTGGTCGGCTCGTCCAGCAACAGCATGTCCGGCCTGTCCAACAAGAGCTTGCAGAGTGCGACACGGCGCTTTTCTCCGCCGGAAAGATTTTTGATGGAAGCATCCCAATCCGGCAGACGCAACGCATCGGCGGCGATTTCCATCTGGTGTTCGGCATCCGAACCTGACGCAGCGATGATCGCCTCCAGCCTGCCCTGCTCGGCGGCGAGCGCGTCGAAATCCGCGTCCGGCTCGGCGTAGGCGGAATACACGGCATCCAGCTTGGCTTGCGCCTGCATCACTTCGCCCAGCGCCTCTTCCACTTCCTGACGCACGGTATGGTCTGGATTCAATTGCGGTTCCTGCGCCAGATAACCGATACGAATGTTCGGCTGATGCTGCACCTCGCCGTCATATTCCGTGTCCACACCCGCCATGATGCGCAGCACGGTGGATTTACCCGAACCGTTCAAGCCCAGCAGGCCGATCTTCGCGCCCGGAAAAAAACTAAGGGAAATATCCTTGATAATCTGACGCTTGGGAGGGACGATTTTGCTCACGCGGAGCATGGACATTACATATTGTGTAGGTGTAGCCATGATGTTTGTACGAAAAATTAAAGTGCGTAAGCTTAACCGATAGTGGCCCACTTGGGGATACCTGAGTGCATAGCTTGTCGGGTGCGCAACCAGCGCGCCGACCGGCGTGTGATAAGATGAATCGTCATTTTTGTTAAACAACAGGAGATACCCAATGAAAATCACCCTGAAGAAGCTGTTGCAGGAACTGAACAAAGATCTGGAATGGGAATACGCTGCGGCGATCCAGTATGTTCAACACGCCGCCACCATCAACGGCGCGCAATTCGATTCCATCCAGAAAGAGTTGCTGATTCACGCCCAGGAGGAAATGCAGCACGCGGTGATGTTGTCCGAGCAGATTGATTTTCTCGGCGGCGTACCCACCGTGGATGTGGAAAAACGCGACATTTCGGCGAACAGTCTGGAGATGCTCAAACAGGACTTATGGGGCGAAGAAAACGCCATCGCCCGCTACAAGATACGCATCGGCCAGGCTGAGGCGCTCAAGGAATACGGCCTGCGACGGGTGCTGGAAGACATCCTGATCCAGGAAGAAGAACACAAACGCGACATCGCCAACGCACTTTCCAAATAGACGTGTCACCAGAATCCCCCTCCCCCTCAGGGCAGGGGGAAACAAATCATGGCGCCTGTTTCATTCTCATGCCCTATCGGTTTGAACCCCGTTCATAGGAGTTGCTCTTCAGAGCGGAATCCGCCACCTTTGTCCACGGAAAATATTTTTATCAGTTCAGTTGCTGGCCATGTTCGCGCGTGGCGTGAAATTCGACTTTCGGCCAGCGTTCCTGGGTCAGGCGCAGGTTCACGCCAGTGTCGGCGAGGTAGGCGTAGTTGCCGTCCACATCCTTCGCTAGTTTGGCCTGATTGGCCTTAACGAATTCGTTGAAATGCAGCTTATCGGCACAAGTCACCCAGCGGGCGGTATGGATGCCTGCGCGTTCAAACACGGCATCTACGCCATATTCGGCCTTGAGGCGATGTTCGACCACTTCAAACTGCAACTGGCCGACCGCGCCGATCAACGGATTACTATCCTGCAACGGTTCGAACACCTGTACCGCACCCTCTTCGCCCAACTGGCGCAAGCCTTTTTGCAGCTGCTTGGCCTTCATCGGGTCGCGCAGGCGCGCGCGGCTGAACAGTTCCGGGGCAAAATAAGGTATGCCTTTGAAGGTGAGATTTTCACCCTCGGTCAGCACGTCGCCTATCTGTAACTGGCCGTGGTTGTGTACGCCGATGATGTCTCCCGCATAGGCCTCGTCCATGCGCGTGCGTTCGTTGGCCATGAAGGTCACCGCATTGGCGAGCTTCATTTCCTTACCGGTGCGGCGATGCTTGACTTTCATGCCCTGCGTGTAACGCCCGGAGCAAACGCGCATGAACGCGATGCGGTCGCGGTGGTTCGGGTCCATGTTGGCCTGAATTTTGAACACAAAGCCGGTAAACGCCTCCTCGGTAGGCAAAACCATCCGTACATCGGTTTCACGCGGCAGGGGCGCAGGTGCCCAATCCACCAGTGCTTGCAGAATTTCGCGCACCCCGAAATTGTTCACCCCCGAACCGAAGAACACCGGGGTTTGCTGCCCTTTGAGAAATTCCTGCAAATCGAATGCCGCGCCCGCGCCCGAAATCAGCTCTATCTCGTCGCGCATGGTCTGCATCTCGCTCGGGCAAACCTTGGCAAGCTGGTCAATCTCCGCGCCGTGCAACGTTTCAACTTCCTGCCCTGCCTTAGCCTCGCCCGGCAGGAAACGCAACACCTGATCGTTCAACAGGTGATACACACCCTGAAAACGCTTGCCCATACCGATAGGCCAAGTGACAGGCGCGCAGGCAATTTTCAGTACCGACTCAATCTCGTCCAGCACTTCCAGCGGCTCGCGCACCTCGCGGTCCATCTTGTTGATAAAGGTGATGATGGGCGTGTTGCGCAAGCGGCACACTTCCAGCAGCTTGATGGTCTGCTCTTCCACGCCTTTGGCGGCATCCACCACCATCACGGCGGCATCCACGGCGGTCAACACGCGGTAAGTGTCTTCGGAAAAGTCCTGGTGACCCGGGGTATCCAATAAATTGATGACGCAATCATCAAAGGTGAATTGCATCACCGAGCTGGCGACAGAAATACCGCGCTGCTTTTCGATTTCCAGCCAGTCGGATGTCGCATGGCGACCGCTCTTTCTCGCCTTCACCGTTCCTGCCATCTGAATCGCGCCACCGAACAGCAACAGCTTTTCGGTCAGCGTAGTCTTACCCGCGTCGGGGTGGGAGATAATCGCGAAGGTGCGGCGGCGCTTGACTTCGCGCGCAATCCCGTCGGGACTCACAGGCACATCGCCACTACGAATTTCTTCTGAAGTTTGAATCATTATTTACACCACAATGCAAAAAGGCTCGCTAAAAAGTAGCAAGCCTGAAATTTACCACTGCTAATTTGACCCTCTGAGACGAAATCAAACCAACGACACGATGACTTACAATCGCGATAACGTGAAACACGCGCAGCGACGAATCGTACCCCTCGCCCTCTGGGAGAGGGGGGACGGGGGTGAGGGAACGGGCATGGCGTGTTTCATTATCAGGGGTGGCAATATGCCATGCCCGTTAGACACACCAACCAGAACGCGCCACCCTGCCAAGCTCAAGACTGCGCGCATTATACAAGCATTTCCACAATCTTCTTTTTATAAGCTCAGGAAACGTTGATGTATTCGTCATCTCCGCGAAAGCGGAGATTCAATGCCTTGATTTAACTGGGTTTCCGCCTTATCGGGAACGACAAAACCGAATCAATCCGTGTTTCCTTAGTGCGCCTCGTCCCAGTTCTTCCCCGCACCCACTTCGACCAGCAGCGGCACTTTCAAGGCAGCGACATTGCACATCAGTCCCGGCAGGCTTTCTTTCACCCGCGCCAGCTCACCCATCGGCACTTCCAGCACCAGTTCGTCGTGGACTTGCATGATTAAGCGGGTTTGCAATTTCTCTGTTTCCAGCCAGTGTTGCACCTTGATCATCGCCAGCTTGATGAGGTCAGCCGCCGTGCCTTGCATCGGCGCATTGATCGCAGCACGTTCCGCACCCTGGCGTTTCATGGCGTTGCTGCTATTGATTTCCGGCAGCCACAGCCTGCGGCCAAACACGGTCTCGACATAGCCTTGCTGTTTGGCCTGAAGCCGCGTGCTTTCCATGTAATTCTTCACGCCCGGATAACGCGCAAAATAGCGTTCGATATAGGCTTGCGCCGCACCCCGTTCCACGCCTAACTGACGCGCCAGACCGAAGGCCGACATGCCGTAGATCAGGCCAAAGTTGATGACTTTCGCATAGCGCCGCTGCTCGGCGGTGACATCATGAGGCGTAGTCATAAAAATCTCGGCGGCGGTGGCGCGATGCACGTCTTCATTGTTGGCGAACGCCGTAAGCAGACCCGCATCACCGGACAGATGCGCCATGATGCGCAGCTCGATTTGCGAATAATCGGCCGCGACGAGGCAACTGCCGACGGGGGCAATAAAGGCTTCGCGGATGCGCCGCCCCTCCGCGCTTCTGATCGGGATGTTTTGCAGGTTGGGGTCGCTGGAGGCTAGTCTTCCTGTGACCGCCACGGCTTGCGAATAGCGAGTATGCACGCGGCCCGTTGCGCGATTGATCATCTTCGGCAGCTTGTCGGTATAGGTGGATTTGAGTTTCGCCATGCCGCGATATTCCAACAGGATTTTCGGCAGCGGATAGTCGAGTGCGAGTTCCTGCAACACTTCTTCGTCGGTGGACGGCGCGCCGCTGGGGGTTTTTTTCTTCACCGGCAATTTCAGCTTGTCGAACAAAATTTC
>PEUR01000098.1:4458-4828 GCA_002780675.1 Gallionellales bacterium CG03_land_8_20_14_0_80_55_15
GGTTGGTCGGCGGCTTCAAACGCGCGCGCTTCCAGGGCGATCAGCTTGAGTCCCAGCTCATGGCTTTGAATGCGCAGCAGTTCGCTGTCCAACAACACGCCGTTGCGCTCCATGATGTACAGCACCTGCATGACCGGCAACTCGATGTCCCGATAAACATGCTGCAAGCCGCTTGCCGCCTCGATTTGCGGCGCGAGCGTCTGGTGCAGTTGCAAGGTGATGTCGGCATCCTCGGCGGCGTAGTGGGTGGCGATGCCCAGATCAACCTGATCAAAGCCAATCTGCTTGGCACCACTGCCCACCACCTCGGCATAGCTGAGGGTTTTCACGTTGAGGTGGCGCAGCGCCAGACTGTCCATGTCGTGCGACT